>JBJTWB010000171.1:0-10211 GCA_046081505.1 Bacteroidota bacterium
CCCGGAGATTATTATGTTAGTTGGAAAAGGGAATCGAATAGCATGTCGAATTATGACGGAAGTATTGATTTTTCAAAAGAATCTTATCAAAGTGCTTCATTACAAATGCAGCGCAGGTATTCAGGAGGTTTGTATACAGGTGGTAATTTACTCGATGCCGATTCTTGGAAGAAATTTATTAAAACACTGAATGACTAGCGAAGTTGCATGAATCCGTTTTCAAAATTTACCATTCTTCTTGTCTCGCTCACACTCTGGTCTTTGCATGGCTTTGGTCAAGAAAGCACTTTAAAAGGAACAATAAAGGATCCCAAAGGTGAGCCCATACCCGGAATTGCAATCTACTTAGAGACACAAAATACAAAAGGGACTGTTAGCAATACCCAAGGCGAATTTGTATTAAAAGTAAATAGTGGCGAGCGCGTTGGTGTTATTTTCAAAGGAATTGGAGGGAGTGAAAAAAAGGAATTCTTTCAATTGGCTCCTGGTCAAATCAAAGAATTTGAGATTATTTATGACAATGCACTGACAGGAAAAATTATTGAGATTACAGAAAAGGTAAGCGATGGAATTACCTTTCGAACGTTAGATATTAAACTTCCAACCAAACTGCCAGTCTTGAACCAAGGTATTGAAGCGTATCTCATTCAAGCAGCAGTAAATATTCCCAGTGAGTTAAGTTCAAGTTATAGCGTTCGGGGTGGAAGTTTCGATGAAAATCTGGTTTATGTGAACGAAATTCAAGTTTACAGACCTTTTTTGGTGCGTGCGGGTCAACAAGAAGGACTAAGTTTCCCGAATCCAGATATGGTAAGCAGCATCCAGTTTTCTGCGGGCGGATTTCAAACCAAATATGGCGATAAAATGAGCTCAGTGTTGGACATCACGTACGCGAGACCACAAAAGTTTTCAGGATCTTTTCAAGCGGGTATGTTGGGAACACAACTGCAATTGGGCGGTTGCAACAAAAAGGGGAATTTCACCCACAACAGTGGTTTTCGTTATAAAAATTATGCGTACATATTTAATTCATTAGATGTTGCCGGAGATTACAAACCTCGATTCAATGACTTTCAAACGTATATCACCTATAGACCTAGAGATAAGCATGCACCTTTGGAGTTTAGTTTTTTGGGAAATTATAGTAGTAATCGTTACAATTTCATTCCACAAACCAGACAAACAGACGTGGGAACAATTAATGAAGCTTTGCGATTAACCGTGTACTTTGAAGGACAAGAAATCTCTAAATACGATACATATTTCGGGGCATTCAGTACGCGATATCAATTTTCAGAGAAAGGGCAAATTCGGTTTACCGCCTCTGCCTTTAACACCCAAGAGAGCGAAAAATTTGATATACTTGGTGCTTACAGATTAGATGAATTGGATCGTGATTTAGGATCTGATCAGTTTGCTACAGTTCTTGCCAATAGAGGTGTTGGCGCTTTTTTAAATCATGCCAGAAACGAATTAAATGCACGTGTATTTCAATTTGCACACAAAGGCGAAATTCGATTTGCAAAAGATGAGCATTTGTTGGAATGGGGATTTGATGTGAATTATGAAGATATTCAGGATCAACTGAGCGAATGGACCATCATTGACAGTGCTGGTTATGTGACTCCACATCCCCGAGATAGCATAGGCTATATAGACCCAAGTATTCAAGGCAGTCAAACCATTGCTTTTCGTGATCGCATAAAGGCAATTAATCTGGTTCAAAGTGCTCGAGCTACAGCCTATGTTCAAGAGACGTACAAGCACGCCTTTGAAAATGGACATCTCATCAATGTCAATGCAGGCATAAGAGCCAATTATTGGAGTTTTAATGATCAAACAGTGATCAGCCCTCGATTCAATTTAGCCTATACTCCTACTTGGATTCAACCTGCAGAAAATCTTGAAAAAGGCGATTCAGTTCGGAAAGATATCATTTTAAAACTTGCAGGCGGGTACTATTATCAGCCTCCATTTTACAGAGAAATGCGCGGTTTTGATGGAAATATTAATCCGAACATTCGCGCTCAAAGATCCATTCACCTTGTTGCTGGCACGGAGTATCTTTTCCGTGCAATGGGAAGACCATTCAAATTGGTTGGCGAAATGTATTACAAGAAGTTGGATCAATTAATTCCGTATGAATTGCAAAACGTACGTCAGCGTTATTTCGCCACCAATTCTTCACAAGGATATGCCTATGGAGCGGATGTTATGATCAATGGCGAATTTGTAAAAGACGTTCAGTCATGGTTCCGACTTTCCTATTTGAAGACAGAAGAGAATATCCTAAACGATTTCTACAACATATATTTAAACAGTGATGGTGATACCATATACAACGGGTACACTTTAAATAACATACCTGTTGATACCCTTACGCAAACACCAGGATTCATTCCGCGACCAAGCGATCAACGTGTTTCAGTATCTCTATTGTTTTTAGATGAAATGCCAAATAAGCCAGAATTCAAGGTTATGTTGAATTTTTATTTCTCAACCGGAATGCCTTTTGGTCCGCCTGATCAGCAGCGATTCAATGACACATACAGAACACCCGCTTATATTCGAGCCGATCTTGGCCTGTCTCGCGATTTGTTCACCAAACGAAAAAAGAAAACAAACACCTTCTTTGAAACGGGCAATATTGCGCTGGAAATTTTCAATTTGCTAGGAGTTAGCAATACCATTAATCACGAATGGATTGAAGATGTGAACGGAAGACAATATGGAATACCCACCTATTTAACAGGAAGAAGAATAAACCTGCGACTTTCGCTCACCTTCTAAGCACCTCAATTTATTCAAACAAGGAAAATCACGTGTGGCTTCTCTTCGGAAGCCTTATCTTTAGGGCTATGAAGAAAACAATTAAAAGAATTGTAGTTGTTCTTGTATTTCTGTTAACAGCTGCATCCATTGGAATCTATTTTTGGCTTCGCAGTTCACTTCCGCAATATGAAGGAAAACAAACCATACACGTTTCTCAACCAGTAAACGTTTATTATGATGATTTCGGAATACCGCATATTGAAGCACAAAACAAACAAGATGCATATAAAGCTTTGGGTTATGTGCATGCGCAAGAACGCCTGTTTCAGATGGAGTTATTACGCAGAGTTGGAAGTGGAAGATTAGCAGAAATTATTGGACCCGATGTAGTTAAAGTAGATCACGTCTTCCGCACATTAGGAGTATCCACTTATGCCAAGCAATGCGCTTTAGATTTGAAGAACTCTGATGATACAGAAGTCCTAAATGAAATTCAAGCCTATTTAGATGGTGTGAATGAATACATTGAACATGGGCCTACTCCACCTGAATTCTCTCTAATTGGAATTGAAAAATCACCGCTAACACTTGAAGATTTATTTTGTATTACTGGTGCCATGAGTTTTGGATTTTCTCAAGCCAACAAAACAGAACCCGTCATTACAAAAATTGCGCATCAATATGGTTCAGAATATCTCACAGACATTGGCTTGTGGCATAGCGATTCAGAGTCATTCATTCCTACTACACCGAATGCTGATTCAAGTTTAATGGCATTGACTACTTTTTTTAACTCCGCTGAGAAAGCGTTACCCATTGCGCCCTTCAATGGTTCAAATGCTTGGGCGGTAAGCGGAACAAAGACTGAATCAGGATTACCGCTTTTCTGTAACGATACTCATATTGGATACGGATTACCACAAACATGGTTTGAAGCACATGTGAAGTGCCCTGAATTTGAAATACATGGACATTTTCTAGGTGGCATTCCATATGCTTTGGTAGGAAAATCGCCACACCACTCGTGGGGACTAACCATGTTATTGAATGATGATATGGATTTTTATTTTGAAAATTTCAATCCAAATAACAGTGAAGAAGTGCTCTACAAAAACAAGTATGTGCCCATTACGCATCGCAAAGAAATCATTCACGTGAAAGGATCAAACGATATTGTTTTGGATGTGCGGGAAACGCCCCATGGCCCTATTGTTAATGAAGGTATTCATGGATTTGAAAGTACTAGACCTATTGCCTGTAAATGGGAGTTTACACAGAAGAAAAATGAAACGGTTCAGGCCTTTCGCGGTTTCAATCAATCGAAATCATTCGAAGAATTTCAAACCTATCTGCCGCTCATACATGCTCCAGGGCTGAGTGTGAATTACGCAGATAATAAAAATAATATCGCGTGGTTTGCATGTGCTCATCTTATTCGTCGCAATAAACAAGTGAATTCTTGGATGATCTTGGATGGAAAAGACACCTTGAATGAATGGCAAGGTTATTACGATTTCAATATGAATCCAAGAACAGTAAATCCGGAATGGGGATTCATTTATAGTGCGAATGACTGGCCAGGAAAATTAGCAGATGGTACTTTCTATCCTGGTTATTACAAACCGCAGTACCGTGGCGATCGAATTAAAAAATTATTGAGCGAGAATAAAAAATATTCAGCTGATGATATGAAACGCATTTTAAATGATGTAACCATGGATGTTGATGCGGCTATGCTGAAACACCTTGAAAAGTTTGTTCTTCAAAGTGCATACTACACAGATGTGAAAGAATTGTTTCAATGGGACGGTTCATACACACCTACATCAGCTGAGCCTGTGCTTTTCAATCGATTTCTATTCAATTTTCTGCATTTAACGTGTGCCGATGAGATGGGTGAAGAAACATTCAATTTGTTTATGGAAACACATCAAATGCAACGTGCTTACAGTGTGCTTTTTTATTCTGAAAACAGCCCTTGGTTTAACAAGGTGAACACGCCACAGGAAGAAACGCACAACCAAATCATGCTCGAAGCTTTTGAATTAACTGTTCAGCAATTGATGAAGGAAGAGGGAGACGTGAAGCAATGGGCATGGTCGAATGTCTGTAAGTTGGAACTGAAACATCCGCTTGGAGCCGTCTCTTTATTAAAACCTTTTTTCAATCGAAAACCGATGCCGGTTTGGGGTGGAAATGAAACCATTCATCAAAGCGGATTTGTTCACAAAGCGAATGGCCAATATGAAGTACATTTTGGATCGCAAATGCGCATTGTTGTAGATTACGGCTCGAACAAATATTGGAATATCACACCAAGTGGTCAAAGTGGACACGTCTTATCACCCTATTTTCAAGACCAAGCTGAGCTATACAGAACTCAAGGATTTCGGGAAGAAATTCAAGATTGGAATCAGATTCGTCAACTCAAAAAATTAACTCTAGATTAAGCTTATCTTCGCACCTCACTCGAAAAAAATGAAATACATATCACTCACCTTATTTCTTTTGCTGCCCTTTGGAGCAGCCTTTTCACAATTAAAACCACTTACGCTGGAAGAATCGGTAATTGGACAATACCGTCAGTTTTATCCAGAACAAAAAGCCGTGGTTTGGATTCCCGAAACCGACACCTACGCATACATTGAAAATGATGCTTGGTATTTAGCGAATCCTGCAAGTAAGGCACTTCCACAGCTGGCTATTTCATTGGCCGATTTCAATAAAAAAACGCGACACAATCTCACCAGTTTATCAGAAACGGAATGGACCAAATTGGGGGTTTTGCAATATTCAATGAGCAGCACTACTGAAAAAGATATGACTGAGGTGTATGAGTTCAATGTTTCAAATGGAACCACTGTACTCAAGTATAAATATCCGAGCGCATATGAAAATGTTGTTGCCCATGAATCTGGGAAATCCTGTTATACAAAAACCGAGAAAACGGGATCTGGAATTGTTCCTTCATTGAAGTTCATGACTTACTTCAACAATCAAGAACATACCATCTGCACAAATCCAGACGGCATTGTGACTGGACAAAGCGTTTCACGAAATGAATATGGAATAAACAACGGTTCCTTTTGGTCTCCGAAGGGTACGTTCCTCGCCTTTTATCAGAAAGATGAACGAAAGGTAACAACCTATCCACTTGTAGACTACAAAGCTACACCTGCTGTTGTGAAGCAAATTAAATATCCCATGGCTGGTGATCAGAGTGAAATTATTCGTGTGGGAATTTATAATTCTTTGACAGATAAAACGGTTTATTTGAAACTCAATGGTGGCAAGGAAGATGACCAATATTATGCAACAAATTTAGCTTGGTCTCCAGACGAGAAATATGTGATTATAGCAGAGCTGAACAGACAAACGACCGTTTGTAAGGTGAATTTGTATGACGCACTAACTGGCAATCTGGTGAGAACGCTATTCACGGAAACCGACAACAAATGGGTTGAACCCGATCAAGCGCCGTATTTCTTAGACAACACTACTTTTTTATGGTATTCGTGGAGAGGAGGTTTTCACAATTATTATTTGTATGACATTGACGGACGCTTATTGAGTAATACCAATGCCAATTTTGAATTGTTGGAAATTCTTAAGGTGAGTTCGGATAAGAACCTCATTTATCTTTCTGGTACGGGAAAAAATGCCACAGAAAAGCATGCTTTTGTTTGGGATATCAAAGCTAAATCATTCATTGCATTAACACAAGATGCGGGAACACACGACGTAAAAATATCTGGATCGGGTGCGTATTTCTTGGATCAGTTTCAATCCATGAATACACCCAATCGCGTGAGCATTCATTTTTCGAAAGATGGTAAAGTAGCCAATACACTTCTTGCTTCTGAAGACAAATTAAAAGATTACGCCATTGGAAAAACTGAAATTTTCACTATCAATGCAAACAATGGAGTACCGCTGTATTGCCGATTAATTAAACCTTCCAACTTCGATCCGAAAAAGAAATACCCTGTTGTGGTTTATGTATACAATGGGCCTCATGTTCAATTGGTAACCAACACCTATTTAGGAGGAGCCTCATTGTGGATGAATTATTTGGCTGAGAAAGGATATCTTGTTTTCACCGTTGACGGACAAGGATCTGCTCACCGTGGAAAAGCATTTGAACAAATCATTCATAGACAATTGGGTGAGCAAGAAATGGCCGATCAATTGTCTGGAGTGGAATGGTTGAAAAAGCAGACATTCGTTGATGCTGAGCGCATGGCCATTCATGGATGGAGTTTTGGTGGATTCATGACTACCAGTCTCATGACCAAAAAACCGGGTACATTCAAAGTGGGTGTTGCCGGTGGGCCAGTAATCGATTGGAGGTTATATGAGGTTATGTATACTGAGCGATACATGGACACGCCACAAGAAAACAAAGAAGGTTTTGATAAAACCAATTGCCTGAATTATGTAGATCAATTGCAAGGAAAACTACTTATGATTCATGGAGCAGATGATGATGTGGTGGTTCTTCAGCACAACGCGCGTTTCTTGGAGATGTGTGTTAAGAAAAACAAAGAGGTAGATTTCTTTTTGTATCCTGGTCATGCACACAACGTGCGCGGAAAAGACCGTGTGCATCTTATGAATAAAATCATTGAATACATTACAGATAATCTATAACTTCGATTCCGATTATGAAAAATACGGCATTAACTGAAAAACACATTGCACTTGGTGCCAAGATGGTTCCATTTGCGGGATACAACATGCCTGTTCAATACGCAGGATTAATACAAGAGCACCATTGCGTTCGGAATAGCGTAGGTGTTTTTGACGTAAGTCACATGGGCGAATTTTGGATCAGCGGACCGAAAGCATTTGATTTAATTCAATACGCTACATCAAATGATGTTTCGAAATTGTTCGATGGAAAAGTACAATACAGCTGTATGCCCAATGAAACGGGAGGAATTGTAGATGACTTGTTGGTATATAGAGTGCATGAAGAATTGTATCTTTTGGTTGTAAACGCTTCCAACATTGAAAAAGATTGGAATCATCTTTCCATGATTAATCGTGATTTCGGTGCTACCATGGAAGACAAATCGGAAGCAACATCTTTGTTAGCTGTTCAGGGTCCAAAAGCCGTTGAGGCCTTACAGTCATTGACAGATATGTCTTTAAGTGACATGGAATATTACACTTTAAAAATAGGCACATTTGCAGGGGTTGAAAAGGTGGTTGTTTCCACAACAGGATATACAGGAGCTGGTGGATTTGAAATTTATTTTCCGAATGAAAGTGCCAACCACATGTGGGATCAAATTTTTGCCGCTGGTGCGGGAGTTGGAATTCAACCCATAGGATTAGGGGCAAGAGACACGTTGCGTTTGGAGATGGGATTCTGTTTATACGGAAATGATATCAATGACCAAACCTCGCCGTTAGAAGCTGGATTGGGTTGGATCACGAAATTCTCCAAGAATTTTATGAATAGCGAAAACTTGAAGCAGCAGAAAGAGGCAGGCGTTACTCGGAAGTTGGTTGGATTTGAAATGATTGATCGTGGAATACCAAGACATGATTATGAAATTGCAGATATGCAAGGAAATGTGGTTGGTGTGGTAACCAGTGGCACTCAAAGTCCAAGTTTAGAAAAAGCCATTGGCATGGGTTATGTTCCGAATTATTTAAGTAAAGAAGGAAGTGAAATTCAGATATTAATTCGCGGAAAAGCGTTGAAGGCTGTAGTTACAACACTGCCTTTTTATAAGAAATAATCTAAAAAAATTTGAATGCAACAAAGCCCGCTTTCGCGGGCTTTGTGCTGATTTTTATTTTAATTTTTTGCTCTTCCACAATTCTTCATGACCAATACCTACATTTACCTCTGGGTGCTGTGGATCTTTATTTATAACAACCGATTGCTGACCAACTTGAGTTGAAACATAATCTGAAATTTCTTTCAAGGTAGCATTGCCATTGCTTTCTTGAATCTTCTTGAGCAAATAATACGTGAACATTCCATGTTGCTTTTCATGAAATGGATAAGCCGTTTCATTGCTTGTAGTTGCACTGAAGACAACAATGTTTCCTATCAAATCATCAGAAACAGGAGTAATTTTTCCGGCTCGTCCATCGGCCAACAACGTATTTACATCTCTACCAGAACCGCTGAAACATGCATCCAAAAAAACAGTTGCTGAAGCACTCGGAAATTCAGTCATCTTAGCATAAACATCTTCCAATTTAACAGAAGTTTGCGTATTCAAGGAATTTCCATCTTGAGGTAACAAATAGGCTTGTTTTGAATCAGAATTAGGAACACCATGACCTGCATAGTAAAAAATGATATTCGCTTTTCCTTTAAATTCCCTACAAATATCATTGATCCATTTCAATTCTTCAAGGATATTACCATAGGTGGCATTCTGAACATGATGAATATTCGTTTTTGGAACTCCCAATGTTTTTTCTAAATACAATCGAAACGTGTTTGCATCATTCAATGCATACTTAACCGGAATTTCATTCTTGTAATTCTCATTTCCAATGACCACTGCAAATGTTTTATCATTCACTACAGAAGATACCGGAATATTCACGTCTACATCAGACTTTCCAACAGTTATGTTATTGGTAGAAATTTCAGCATTGCCAGACTCATTTGATTGCATATCAAGTTCAATTGGATCAAATTGATACTCAATATTTGTAATACTATAATTCAATTTGTTCTGGTTGTTATACACGTATTTCGTTGAGGTATTTGGCAGTACCAATTCAACACGCGATATGCAAACTTTTCATTGTGAATGAAAAAATCTGGGTTTTGAAATTTATACGATTTAAATTTTTCTTTGAAGGTTGGCGCCTCTGAGATAGGCACCGGAAGTATAAAGTCACCCAATTCTTTTGATTGCATAAGAAAACACTCGTTATCTGCATCGTATGTTCCAAGAGTTACATCGGTAAAACTAACAGTTGAAGCAAATTGCTTTTTCAAATCTTGAATAACCTCATTTTGAATCTCTTGAATTTTCTTTTCTCTGCTAATTTCATTCACTCGCAATTGATAGTCTGCCGTTTTCTCAAACTCACCTTTTTGCTGCCAAGCATTAATTTTATTTTCTACCTTATCACGAATAATTTCTTTCAAACCTTTGAGGTAGCCAATACAAACATTATCAATTTCATAAACTCCCTTTGGACCACCAACATAAAGCCCAGATTTGTTTAAATCTAAATTCTGGAAAGTTATTTTTTTAATAAATTGGTTATTTACATAAAAAGACATAAACACTCCATCTTTCAAATTCGATTGCTCTAAATTAATTTCAATGTGATTTGTACTTCTTCCTGCTTCAATGGCACTCTTACTTTGAAAATTAGATGCCCCCCAAACACCATTGGTTTTATCTTCAATGGCGTATGCTCCATATGGATTTATTTCAAACCTGTGGTGATTA
>JBJTWB010000172.1:0-3329 GCA_046081505.1 Bacteroidota bacterium
CTGAGTTATCTTCTAAAGTGAAGTAATTTATTACGAAACAAATAACAAGGGCTGCGCTGCGCGCAGCCCTTGTTATTTTTGTACCATGGATCTTCAGGCAATGTATGCACTTTATAGCTCACACCTCTCAACGCACAAACAAGAGAGGTTCAATGCCATTGCTCAAAATAGAACCAGGCACATTACACTTGTATTAGAAGATTTATATCAACCTCAAAATGCAAGCGCCGTTTTAAGAAGTGCTGAATCTTTCGGTATTCAAGATGTACATGTTATTGAAAATAGTCACTCCTATCACCACTACCAAAGTGTGTCAAAAGGAGCTTCCAAATGGCTCACTGTTCACCGATATGCAGAGCACGAAAACAACACCGCTACTTGTTTTGCAAAGCTTCGTCAAATGGGCTATCAAATAGCTGTCACGCACCTTTCTGAACAAGCCATACCCTTGGAGCATTTACCACTTGAAAAACCCGTTGCCATTGTGATGGGAACAGAGTTAACGGGTGCATCTGAATTCGCTATTGCAAACAGTGATTTTCAAGTTCAAATACCCATGTTTGGATTTACTGAAAGTTTAAATGTAGCAACAGCTTCGGGCATCATATGCCAAGAAATGAAGAAGCGTTTGAATCGAAGCAATGTCATCTGGCATCTATCGGAGGAAGAGCAATTGGCATTAAAAATTCAATGGGCAAGACACACCGTTTATTGGTGGGAACAACTTGAAGAAATTCATCTTCTTAAATGACTAGTACGCAACTTCACATTGGATATGCCTCGCTTTGGAAGGTGGCCCTTCCGCTCTGTGCGGGTGCTTTTATACAATTCTTCATTGTAATCATTGACAATTATTTCGTGGCCCAACTAGACGGCAATGCCATGAGTGCAGTAAGTTTTGTAGGTCTCATTTACATTGCCTTGGGCATGCTTGGCGCAGGATCTGCAAATGCAGCGCAAATTTTAATCGCAAAAAAAACAGGCGAGAACCAACCACAAGAAATATCCATTGTACTTCAAAATGCTTTTTTAATTCAACTGGTAATTGTTGCGATTCAAATTGCAACCATGGCTTGGATTGTACCCATCTTATTAAAGCAGTTCATCAGTAACCAAGAAGTTCTTGCATACATGACTGAATTCAGTCAGTTCAGATCCATTGGTTTTATCTTTTTCTCATTCATTCAACTTTATCATGCATTCTGGTCAGGCACCACCCAGACTAAAAGTGTTTTTTACTCAACTGCACTTGTGGCTCTGACAACCATTTGCTTTGACTATCTTTTTATTTTCGGTCACTTTGGGCTACCTGCATTAGGTGTGAAAGGTGCTGCACTTGCTACAAACCTAGGTGAAGGTGCAGGACTTTTCTTTCTCATGCTGTACACAAAAAAAATCGCCCCACAACTCGCACTGATTCGCGTAGTAAATCAATTCCGATATGTTCATGAATTACTTAAATTGGGAATCCCCATTATGATTCAAATGCTCATTGCGTTAGTTATTTGGATTATCTTTTTTGGATTCATTGAAAAACGTGGAGAAGCTTCATTTCAAAGCGCTTTCATTGTGAGAAATATGTATTCATTGGCTTGGGTAAGCGCAATGGGCTTTTCTTCCACCGCGAAAACATACGTAAGTGGCCTTTTGGCGGAGAAAAGAGATGGTGAAATCTTCTTGGTACTTAAAAGACTCATAGCAAGTAATGTCATACTCATTGCCATATTAACACATGGCTTGTTGCTCTATCCAGGTTGGATTGCCGCCCAGTTCAATGCAACTTTCGAGGTCATTGATTTAACCGTTTCAAGCATGCATGTTGTTTTTCCTGTCATACTCTTATTCGCGGTTACCAATATTCTTTTGGCTGCTGTTGAGGGCTCGGGAAAAACCTTGCAAGGACTTATCATTGAAATGTCAACCACCGTCTGCTACATCGCATATGCCTATTGGATTACCTTTCATACCCATGCCGATGTTAGTCTCATTTGGACCTCGGATTATGTTTATTTCGTTGGACTAGGCATTTTTTCTCTCTTATTTCTTAGATCATGGAAATGGTACTCGAAATACACAAGAAAGATTTCCACAATTGAAAATTAACTTGAGTTCGCAAGTAACTTTAAGCCTTCAAAGTTGCCCGAACCATGTATCTTATTTTCGACACTGAAACCACAGGTTTACCACGTAATTACAACGCTCCGTTAACCGATTTTGATAACTGGCCAAGACTGGTTCAATTGGCTTGGCAGCAGCATGACGCAACAGGCAAACTGCTGAAACAAGGGAACATCATTGTGAAGCCCAATGGGTTTTCAATTCCATACACCTCTGAGAAGATTCACGGAATTAGCACACAGCGGGCGTTAAATGAAGGTTCGGATTTGGGTGACGTATTGAATGAATTTGCGGAAGTCGTTGCTACCTCTGAATACATTGCGGGACACAACATTGAATTCGATTTAAACATTGTGGGCTGTGAATACCTCCGGTTGAATTTAGAGAATATTCTTTCTGCCAAGAAGCAACTTGACACCAAAGAATTAAGTACCGATTACTGTGCTATACCAGGCGGAAAAGGCGGAAAATATAAATGGCCATCGCTGACTGAACTGCATACGAAACTCTTTCAAGTGGCATTTGAAGAAGCACATGATGCTGCATTCGACGTTGATGCTACAGCCAAATGCTTTTTTGAGCTTTTGAAAAGAGAAATCATTCCGAATCCGGAAAAAATGCCGGGTTCCTTGATTGTTTATGAACCACCCGTTCTTTCAAGAAGCAATTTCAAAAAACAAGAAGATGTAAAAATTGAATCAATCCAACAATCCACTGCGAGTGGTGAAGTTGAGGGATTCGTTCATTTGCATGTGCATTCGCAATACAGTGTGCTTCAAAGCACCAGCACCATTGACTCTATCTTAAATCGTGTTTCCGAAATGAACGGCACAACCGTAGCTGTTACAGATTCGAATAACATGATGGGAGCTTTTCATTTTGTTTCTGCTGCGCACAAAAAAGGAATTAAGCCCATTGTGGGCTGCGAATTGAACGTGTGCAAAAATCACAAAGACAGAACGCATCAAGAAGATGGTTTCCCCGTTTTATTTCTCGCGAAAAATTATCAAGGTTATCAGAATTTGTCTAAGTTAAGTTCAATAGCAAATACCGATGGATACTACTATGTACCGCGCATTGACAAAGACTTGGTAGCACAATACAAAGAAGGTCTCATTGTATCCACTGGCAGCGTGTTCGGAGAAGTTCCATTTCACATTCTGAATATAGGTGAAGAACGCGCTGAGGAACAATTTTTATGGTGGAAGGAA
>JBJTWB010000173.1:0-886 GCA_046081505.1 Bacteroidota bacterium
TTCAAAACTTCCAGTGCATTTCCGCAGAAATGATTCATTTGTTGAATTGAAATTTCCAATACTTTTCTTCCCGATTTGATCAATGATTCTTTCAAAGCCATTTGTTCCTGTTTATTCGAGACACATTCCAAACAGACAATAACAAAATCAGTTGTAATGGTCATCAAAACATTTGTGTGATAAATGGGGACTCCTGCATTTATGGCGGAGAAATACACTGGCGAGTATCCCATTCTACCGCACCACTGAAGAAACATATTCAACGAAGTTCTCTCTGACAGGCATGCATAGGCTATTTTATTTTGTCTATCCAATACTAGACTTCCAGTACCCTCTAAAATTTCAGAAAAATCATTTCTTAAATCTGTCATTTTGTGCGACTCATCTAACACATGGGATAGCGCATCTATGCGAACTTCTTCACGTCTGTTCTCTGTTAACATGGGATAAATAAACACATCACCAGATTCGTGAACAGAGAACCAATTGTTCGGGAATATAGCATCTGGTTTAGGGGGTACTATAGAATCCTGTGCTACGTGCACGTCAATATTGGCTTGATGCAATTGGGACACGAACGCATCGAATTCCTTCAAAGCCAATTGTTGCGCATTTTCAATTTCGCCTTCCTTCTGAAAAGAGTTGCTCACTGCCGTTTGCGTATTAAAACCAAAATTGGCTGGACGCACCATAAGAATTCGCTTGGCAGATTGCATGATGCTAAAATAAGGTGATTTGTCAACAACTGTTCAAATCTCAAGTTGGAGCAAGGGTATAATTCACCCTAAATTTGCAACCGTTAAAACACCGCTCTTACTTCAACCTACGAAGTGAGATAAAAAAAAAATGCCCAAAGACAAAAGCATTCAGTCGGTCCTTATCATTG
>JBJTWB010000174.1:0-2668 GCA_046081505.1 Bacteroidota bacterium
TTATCCTTTTCTTTGGATGTGCAATCTACCACTCACAGTCCGTTTCCTCAAATAAAGGAATGGCAAAGAAAAGCCATTGAATTGAGGAAGTTGGCGTTGAAATACAAACGGAGTTTTGGTAGGGAAGAAGCCGAACAACGAAAATTGATTCTGAAAGAAGCAAGATCCATGTTAATGGAGGCCAAGAATACCGAGGATTATATACTTGCAAATCTAATTGACCAAGCCTCAATTGTTTGTACCACATTGGTAGGCTCTTCGAGCGAATTGCTTCAGAATATTCAGTTCAATGTATGTGTTGTGGATGAGGCAGGACAAGCCCTGGAACCCGCAACATGGATTCCAGTCTCTAAATCGAAACGACTAATTCTTGCAGGGGACCCCATGCAATTACCAGCAACCGTATTTAGTCAAGAAGCAACGCGTTTGGGGCTCAACATTTCTCTTATGGAGCGACTCATAAAAATGGGTAAGAAGACGCATCTCTTGAACACGCAATACCGAATGAATGATGCCATAGCGGCCTATAGTAACACGTGTTTTTATGAAGGTAAATTATTGGCTCATGAAAAAAACGCCCATTGGTTAGTTCATTCCAATATTGCACCACTACAATTTATAGATACCGCTGGTACCGGATTTAATGAATCTGTTGGCGACTCAGGTGGGTCTGTGAAGAATGATGGAGAGGCAATGCTCATATTGAAACTATTAGAAGAGTTGCAGTTGTCATGCGAAATACAAAATCTCTCCATCAGTATCATTAGCCCATACCGCGGACAAGTTGAGAAATTGAGTCAAGTACTTACAGGTTGGAATGTGCAGGTAGATACCATAGATTCTTTCCAAGGTCAAGAATCTGATGTTGTTTTTATTTCATTGGTTCGAAGCAATGACAACGGCGAAGTGGGATTTCTCTCAGATGTTCGAAGGTTGAATGTAGCCATGACGCGAGCGAGAAAGTGTTTGCGTGTGATTGGAGACAGTAGTACCATTTCGAACCATAACTTTTATTCTCAATTCGTAGATTATTGTGAAAAAAATAACGCGTATCATAGCGCGTGGAGTTATTTGAATTAATTTAGAGTGCGATAATATTGATTATGAAAAAAACAACACTTTTATTTTCCCTACTCGTGATTACTACCCTCTCTTGCAACCGCTGTAAAGATGAAAATACGGTAGAACCGAAGTTAATTGTAAAAATTGTTACAAATCCAAATCAAGAGCGTTTGAATAATTTGGGTCAGCCTGCTGCAGTGCCCGCCGGACATGCGGCGCAGAGTCCTGTTTTTCATAAGATCTCTGCGCACTACTTGGAGTTTGCTCCAAATATGTATACCGCTCTTGGTGGAGGTGAGGTGGTGTATCACGCACCAGAAACCATGGCAGGAGGAAACAACGCCATTGATTTTTCACAATCGAAAGTAGTAGCGCCAGGAGAAGTGTTTTTCGAAATGCCATTAAAGAACTTTACGCCGGGAACCTATGAATATGTGCGTGCCTCGTTGTTGTATCAGAATTATGACATCAACTTATTTGCGTCCGGATTTGATTTGGTTGGACGTGTTGCAAGTTTTGTTGGATTCAATACCTACATCACGAATTATACAATCAACACACAAAGCCAATCGGTGAATGATGATGTATTACAAGGCTATTGGGGATTTGAGACCTCTCTTTTGGGAACTCCATACGTAACATCTGGACAGGCGCCAGCAGGAGCTACCACGGTTCCTAATCCCATTTTCGCAACTTCCCCAATTCCACAAGGGAGCTGCGTAGTTACAGGCGCATTCACACAACCTTTGGTAATCACGGGTAATGAGACACAAGACATAGTTGTGACCCTCTCACTTTCAACCAACAATAGTTTTGAATGGGTAGATTCTACACCAGACGGTAAATGGCAGCCAGAAGTGAATGAACAGGTGGTAGATATGGGTCTTAGAGGCTTGATTCCTTCTTGGCAATAACGCCTCGTTCAATAACGAAAGGAAGCAGAGCTATTCCGAAAAGAATTGCTCCAACACCTTGAATAGCGAAATGAAACCAGGGGCCTTCCGCAGGAAACAGAGCCAAAATGGTTTGTTTCCTAAATTCATTGTGTGGATCTAAATAGCCGTAGTTTGCGTGGGTTAAATAATTCACAAGCAAAGCTGTGAAGAAATAAACTTGAGAAAAAGCAACCACTTTAATCCAAGCTCGAGGCTGAGGCTTTATTTTTAAGCCATAAACAAGCGTAGTTACGGCTATCATTAATCCAGAGTGTCCAATGACAAAATAGATGTATGGTATTTCTGGAAATGGGTTGTCTAATTGAGGAGTGATTAACCCATTGATACTTCCCATCATAACCCAACACCACGCAATAGCAGCTAAATTATTGTTCTTAGAAAAAAGTGCAAGTGCAGTGATAACATTGGCCCAAGCACACAAATGCATGGGTAAGTCTTGATCGGCCCCCCAGTAGCCGGTTTTCCACCTGTAAATTTGATAGACCACAATATTAACCAATAGCAGTGTTCCGAAGCCATAGCGAAAACCAACATGCCAATTTGTTTTTTTACGAATAACTATGGGAACGAAGATGCAGAGTAAAAGGGTTATTGCAATGACTAAGAGGTGTTCTGTTGAAAATATTTTCATGATTTTCTGTATTTTTCTA
>JBJTWB010000175.1:0-7961 GCA_046081505.1 Bacteroidota bacterium
CATATGAAATGTTTGAGAATGTATTAACTCAAGCAAAGGGTATTGATAGTAGCTTAGAATCTTGGATTCATGCTGAACGAAAAAAGCAATTGGAACAATGGGATGCTATTCAAAATAAGCTAAATAAGGCTATTCAGCGGAAGGAAGAAGATGTTTTTTCTAAGCTAACAAGTATTCAGAAATTCTTTATGCCAGCGGGTAAATCGCAAGAACGAGTGCTAACCTTATTGGAAGCTTCGTTTTATTTTAATTTAAATGATTTGAAAGAGACTCTAATTAATCAGGATCCTGAAAATTTAGAGCACTTATTTTTGAGTTGAATTCAAAAATCTTTGCAAAATAATTGCCGCGCTTACTTTGTCTAAGTTTCCTTTTATTTGACGTTTGGCCTTTTTCATTCCCCCAATAAATAATGCTTCAGCAGCTTCTTTGCTAGTATTTCTTTCGTCTATGCAAATTATTTCGCAATCTGGAAAATGCTTCTCAAGCCAATGTAGAAATTCATGTTGCTTTTTGCCAATGTCTGAAACGGTGCCATCTGCATGAATGCTCTCGCCTAAAACAATTGTGGAAATATTTTCTTGCTTAATAAGTTGTTCTACTCTTTTTTTTAAGTCAGTGGTATGAATGGCCTCAAGAGGCGATGCTACAATTCGAAGGGCATCTGTAATGGCAAGACCGGTCCTTTTTAAACCGAAATCTATTCCTAAAGCTTTTCCCGTCTTCATGCGTATTTTTGACGAAAATAAGAAAGGATATGAACCACTTCATTGAAATAATTGAAAAGACCTGGGAAAATAGAGAGTTGTTGAAAAGCGCTGAAACGCAGCAGACTATTCGAGAAATTATTGAGCTTTTGGATAAAGGGAAATTGCGTGTGGCAGAACCAATTGAAAATGGCAATTGGCAGGTGAATGACTGGGTTAAGAAAGCGGTTATATTATATTTTCCCATTCAACAAATGGAAACAATTGAAATTGGTCCATTTGAGTTTCATGATAAAATGGCGTTGAAAAAAGATTATGCCGCCCAGGGAGTTCGTGTGGTCCCTCATGCAGTTGCACGTTATGGTGCGTATCTTGAAAGTGGAGTTATTTTAATGCCATCGTATGTAAATATTGGGGCTTATGTCGGTGCTGGTACTATGGTAGACACTTGGGCTACTGTTGGTTCATGTGCGCAAATCGGAAAGAATGTTCACCTTTCTGGAGGTGTGGGTATTGGCGGTGTATTGGAACCCGTTCAAGCATCACCCGTTATTATTGAAGACGATTGCTTTATTGGCTCACGTTGTATTGTGGTTGAAGGTGTGCGAGTAAAGAAAGAGGCCGTTCTCGGTGCCAATGTGGTACTAACACAATCAACGAAAATTGTCGACGTCACAGGTGCAGAACCTATAATTTATGTGGGCGAGGTGCCGGAGCGATCTGTAGTTATTCCTGGAAGTTATTCCAAACAATTTCCTGCGGGTGAATTTCAGGTGCCATGCGCTTTAATTATTGGGAAACGAAAACCAAGTACTGACCTAAAAACGTCTTTAAATCAGGCGTTACGTGAGTATAATGTTGCTGTGTAATGAAATTTCTAATTATCCAAACGGCCTTTATAGGTGACGTTGTGCTGGCATCGGCACTTGCTGAATCCTTATCGCATCTCAATCACATTGAGGTGCATTATTTGGTTCGAAAAGGGAATGAAGGACTTTTGGAGAACAATCCCAACATTCAAAAGGTTTGGGTTTGGAACAAGCAAGAAAAAAAAATCAGAAATCTTTTCAAACTCACTAGCGAGATTCGAAAGGAAAAGTTCGATGTGGTTATTAATCTGCAGCGATTTGCTTCAAGCGGATTCATTACATGTTTCAGCGGAGCAAAGAAAAAACTAGGCTTCTCTCAAAATCCGTGGTCGTTTTGTTATGATTATAAAACGAGCCACAATCTTCATTCGAATATGCATGAGATTGAGAGAAATGCTTCGCTCATAAAAGAGTGGCAGGTTGCGTTGGCAAAGCCAAAACTTTATCCGACTGAGACGAGTTGGAAACGAATTGAGAGATTCACTCAGATGCCATACGTTTGTGTTGCACCTGCTTCCGTTTGGTATACGAAACAATGGCCTTTAGATCAGTTTCGAAAACTTACAAAAGAATTATCTCATCATTATCAAGTTTATATTTTAGGTGGAAAGGGCGATTATGCGATTTGTGAATCGTTGGTTCAAGACAGTTCAAACATCACAAATTTAGCGGGTCAGTTGAATTTTTTAGAATCGGCAGCACTCATGCAAAAAGCCTCCATGAACTTTGTGAATGACAGTGGTCCTTTGCATTTTGCATCGGCTGTGAACGCACCAGTCACAGCCTTCTTTTGCTCAACTGCACCTGCTTTCGGCTTTGGTCCGTTGAGTGAGAAACAATTGGTGTGGGAAGCCAAAGAAAAATTGACTTGTAGACCTTGCGGTTTGCATGGTAAGCAGCAATGTCCTGAATCTCATTTCAAATGTGGAAAGGCAGAGCAATCAGAAATTCAATATTTGTCAACGTGGTGGATTTCCTAAATGATTGGAAAGCGCCTCAACGCGGCGGAATTGTTCTCATGGGTTCATGCTTTTCAGATGAATTGAAGATGCCATTGATTGAGCAAGGGTTCGAGGTGATGAGTAATCCATTTGGAACTCTTTTTCATCCTTCAGTTATTTTCAATTGGTTGAATCAAGCTGCAGAAATGGAGGTGAATGAAGAATCTTGGCAAATGGTTTACCATGAACAAGTATGGAAGTCGTTGCAGGCGGGAAAGGAATTTCGCATGCAAGAAAAGCAACAACTGCTTCAGAAAATAACTGCTTGTATTCATGAATTAAATCATGCCCTTTCTCAAGCGGTAACCTTGGTGATAACTTTAGGCACCGCCCATGCATGGAGACATCAAGAGTTGGGAATAGTTGGTAATTGCCAACGTCTACCTCAACAAGATTTTGTTCGCGTTTTAACATCGTTGTCTGATCTGGTGAGTGAAGGAAAACGGGTGATCGAAAATTTACATCGAGCCTTTCCGAGTTTGCGAATTGTATTCACTATTTCTCCCGTAAAGCATTGGAGGATGGGAGTATTAGAGAATGTGCAAACCAAGTCAAGGCTTATTGAATTCATCTATGAAATAAGAGAATGGAAGGAGTTGGATTATTTTCCTTCTTTTGAATTAATAACGGAAGTTCTACGCAATGATGAATACTTTGAATTGGACAGATGTCATCCGAATAAACGTGCCATTCAAGAGGTGATTCGGAATTTTTTGAAATGAAAAAAGGGGCGCAAGCCCCTTTTTTATGTGAAGTGATTTAGAAATTAATTTGCGCTTGAATTCGCATTAAATTTCCCTTTTGTTTATTGTCTTGATTTGCAAAATCTTCATACCTACGTTCACTCATGGTGTACATTACTACCAATTCAAATTGTTTTGCAGGTTGCCATTCCATTCCAATCTCTAATTCCTCAACATCATAACTTCTAGCATCCAACTCATGTTTTTTTCCTCCTGAGTATTTTTGGAATCGTGTAAAAGGAATGAATGTTTGCTCTTTCCAATCAAATTTATAACTCGCTGTCACATAACCACCGCTTAATTTTTGCGTAGTTATGGAGTCAAGAAGCACATCAAATTCTGGTCCTCTTCCAATATTGTATTCAGCTTGAATTCCGAAAGGCTTCGGGTAAACAACTAAGCTTGCCGCAACGCGCTCATCGTTATACGTTTTATCTTCATTGATACCCACACCGGAGCTTAATTGCGATGATCCAAACGTATATAGTCCCTTGTATCCTTGAATTCCAAGTTCAATAATTTGATTCTTTACGGCAAAAGGGTATGATATTCTTCCTACAACGTGTCTGTTTAAGTTGGCCTCTGGCTTGTTCGCTGTTTGGCCATTGTATATGCCAAGACCAAATACACCGTAATCACCAGATCCCTTTAATCCTTCCCGAACCAGACTTGAAAACAACTCTCTTGTTTTCTTTGGTGCCCAGTAAAAAAATACACCCATATCACGTTCATTGCTTACAGCACTGTTCAATGCATCTGCACGATCAAGTGGAAGTCTGTTCTGAGAAGACTGCATGTTCTCGAATCCAAATGGAATTTTACTTTGACCAACGCGCAATCTGAATTCATTCTCCTTGTCAAGACCTAAATCGAAATACATATCACGGATTTGACCGAAGTGCAATGCTGAACTTGATGCCGAACTTGCGAAATCTGGTTGCAAATAGAAATATACACGTGGTGAAATTTGTCCAAAGAAAATCAATCGCATACGTCGCATGAAAAAACCGTTGTTTTCTCCCCAGCTTTTGTCACACTGTTCACATCCCAAATCGGGGTTTGTAGCAAATAAACCGTTGTACCTAATCTGCGTGTATCCTCTTAAGCTAATACTCTCAAACCATTTTTTAGATTCTTTAGGTTTTTCAAGTTGAGCCGAAATTTGAGAGTTGGTGAGGCAAAATAGTGCGAAGGCAAGAAATCGTTTCATTAGATTTTTGTTAGAGGTTTGTAAATTTTATGCAAAGCAATACCCGAGCACTGAATTTTATGCTACGGTATAATGAAGAAAGTGTTAAAAGAATGTTAAGAAAATCGATCATGGTGGCTAGGTGAAACGTCTTTCAGGGTAACCAGCCTATATGGAGGTGCGTGAATCGGTTAAGTCAGACTTCGAATTTTTATGAGTGCGCTCGAAATAAAAACACTTAGTTAACATTCAGGTAACATAGAGCGATTTAGTTTGCATCTGTAAAACCAACTGAACATGAAAATTTCAAACCTTTTCTCTTTTATGATTCCGAAGAATGCTATGTTCTTCGATCTTTTTGCTGAAGACACAACGAATTTGGTCGAGCAGGCAAAAGTATTTCACCAAATGTTTCAAATGCGAGATCAAGAGCAAGTGGCAGCAGCCATTCGAACAATCCGAGATCTAGAGCATAAAGGTGATGAAATAACTCATCGCATTTTCATGGAATTGTCAGAGAATTTTATTACTCCTTTTGACAGAGAGGATATTCACGCATTGGCAACGAGTATTGATGATATTGCCGATTTTATCAACGGTTGTGCATCACGCATTCAATTGTACAACGTAAAGGAGTTTTCCAAAACAATGGAATTAATGAGTGAAGTCTTGTTGAAGCAAGTTATGGAAATAGATGTGGCCGTAAGAGACATGCGTCAAATGAAAAATGCACAGCGTGTACGTGAGGCAATTGTGCGCATCAATTCATTGGAGAATCATGCAGATGATTTGTTTGATGACAGCATAGCTCGTTTATTTGCAGAAGCAGTGGATCCGTTGGAGTTAATCAAAACAAAAGAGGTTCTGAGCAGCTTAGAAACGGCAACAGATAAATGTGAAGATGTAGCTAATGTGTTAGAATCAATTTTGGTTAAAAACTCTTAAGAAAGTACATATGGAATATTCATTCCTTTTAATCGCAGTCATAGCCATGGCGCTCATTTTCGATTTTATCAATGGGTTTCATGATGCTGCAAACTCCATAGCTACTGTGGTTTCAACAAAAGTTTTGACACCTTTTCAGGCGGTATTGTGGGCAGCCTTGTTCAACTTTGCGGCATTCTTCATTTTCAAAGACCATAGTGTTGCAACCACCATTGCCAAATCTGTAAAGGAAGCATACATTGCCAATGCCATGCATCCATTACCGATGATTTTTGCTGGGTTGTTAAGTGCAGTTACTTGGAATTTAATTACATGGTGGTATGGAATTCCGTCCTCGTCTTCACATACGTTAATCGGAGGATTTTCTGGTGCTTTCTTAGCTGCATTTGGCTGGGGTGCCATTAACTCAGGTATCATCATAGCAACAGCCATTTTCATAGTAGTTGCGCCACTAGCTGGTATGATTATGTCATATTTAATCTCCATTTGGTTCTTAAATTCTTTCAGAAAAGGTATCGCAATGAAATTGGTTTCATTGGCCATTATAGCTGGTACTTGTTACGCAGTATGGAACGCTTTGGAATTTAAAAAAGACTTTAATGGTGGAAGTGCCTATACCTTGGTTTTTGACAAAAAAGTGAGCAAAGATGATTTGAAGAAGACACTTACAATCAAGGAAGATGACGGTATGAAAGAATATGTTCCGGTTATCAAGCCCGGAAAAGATGCAACCGGTCAGGAAGACAAGTCAGGAACAATTTATGTGGTTCGTACCGATTACAAAAAAGAAGTTGGACAAACAACAGAAAATGGAGAGCTGACTAAAGCCATTCAATCCAAACTCGATAAGGACACCTCGAATCATGCAGATGTCACGTTGCTTGAGCGTATAGGAGAAGACTCCAAACTGCGCTTCGACACCTCTAATTTGAAGAGTGATTATGAGACCTATTGGTTGAAAGTTGTTTTTCATGGAGCTAATTTTAAATGGTTGTTGTTGGGCTTCATTGTAGTTATCATTGGAATCTTCACACTGTTCCTAAGTTCCTTGAACAATTCAAGGTCCAATGCATGGTTCAAACGTTTTCAATTGTTCTCCTCAGCTGCCTTCTCTATAGGACATGGTGGGAATGATGCCCAGAAAGTAATGGGTATCATTACAGTTGCTTTAATTGCAGGTGGTCAAATTGGTAGTCTGAAAGAAATGCCCGATTGGGTGCCACTTTCCTGCTATGCGGCTATTGCTCTTGGTACCATGAGCGGTGGATGGAAAATTGTAAAAACAATGGGTAATAAAATCACCAAAGTGACACCTTTTGAGGGAGTCGCTGCTGAAACTGCGGGAGCTATTACACTTTTCTTTACAGAAGGTATGAAGTTTCCTTGGAAGATGAATGGTGAGATAATTAAAGGAATACCCGTATCTACCACCCACACCATTACAGGATCAATCATTGGAGTTGGAATTACAAAACGTATTTCTGCTGTAAAATGGGGGGTAACTGGTAAATTGTTAATTGCATGGATCATTACCATTCCAATTTCAGCAGCTTTAGGAGCTTTATTTTATTACACCTGCATTGCTTGCGGATTAACCATGTAAAGCAAACTTAGACGCATTGAAATAAGCATTCGAAAGAATGCTTATTTTTTTTGAATTCAACTATCTTTGAGATACATGAGAAGATTTTATCCGTTCGAGTTTAATCTAGAAGCCCAGGTTTTTGATCATTGGGCTGGATTTGCAATACTCGATTTAGAATTTTCTTGGCCTGAGCTGTTCAATTTTATAACGTTGGAATGGTCCAAGGTGTCAACCATTAATGATGGTAAATTTTGGATCGGGTCTAATCATGAAAGCGCATATTTTCTGTGCGATGAGTACACCGGTAATAGTTCTTTGATTTGGCATTCGCAAATGCAAAAATCTGATCATGCGTGGACACCAACGAATAAAACATCAAATTTAGATTGGCTGTACATAGATGAAAACGGCTTAATTGCGCATTCTTTTCAGAGAGAAAGGGGGCATCCGGTCATGCAATTTGTTCAAGCTTTAGAGAGACTAACCTCTGAAAATTCAACCATGGAACAGATTGAAAAAAAACTTTCTGATTTGGGATATGCCAATGAGAAAGGGCAGAGGTATTATTCTTTCAAAGGTATGCATCTGGAGTATGGTTATTTCAAACATGAATATACCTTTGGACCTGCACGTGGTATTTTACTTCAATTTTTCTTAAACGGTATCTCAAGACCCTTTGAAAAATTTTCAGCAGATTTTTATAAAGTTATTTTGAATTCAGCCGCTGTGGATATTGCAGTATTTGATGTAGATGCACGTTATATGCTTATCAACGAATTCGCGGTTAAGAATAAAGAAATTCGCAATTGGCTAATAGGAAGAACAGACTTCGATTATTGTAAATTCAGAAACGTCGATGAAACCCTCGCCAAGAGCCGGCGAATTGCTTTCCAACAAAGTTTGGAAGAGCGAAGAATTGTTG
>JBJTWB010000176.1:0-5108 GCA_046081505.1 Bacteroidota bacterium
ATAAGAAATAATCTAAAAAAATTTGAATGCAACAAAGCCTGCGAAAGCGGGCTTTGTTGTTGTATGGAATTTTGAAATCCCCCTTATTCTACAACTAATTTCGTACGGTCAACATGACCGTCTTGAACAACCTCAATCACATAAACTCCTGCAGACCAAGTTGAAACGTCTATCACCTCTACTCCACTGCCCTGCTTCGTTTGAATGACTCTTCCCACTTGATCATAGATTACGAATTGATAAAAATTCAAATGACTCGGTTTAATCTGAACCCATTCGTTTGCAGGATTTGGATAAACCATGACACTTATTAATCCGTTCTCATTCACCGCACCCGGAATGTCAACTCCGAAGACTCCAGCGAAATCGCCCTGAATCATTGGGTTTCCAATGGCATCAAACGCAGCAGAAACCGAAACATCTACCGAAGGATTGAAATATTCAGCGTCAGCTAGTTGATAATTGTAAGACCTTCTGTACGTTGAAGCATCTAACCACTCCGTGGCAAATTCAATCATTACACTTCCCATAACTGCTAAATTGGGATCATTGAAGGCAATGGCCGGTGTGATGGTTGTATCCATTGGTTCACTGAAAATGACGTCTAAGTTCCAAGCTAAGAAGTTCGACTCATTGTACCAAAAGTCAGTGGTCTGAATACTTGCCACTGTCGGATTCTCTGTATCAAGCCAAATTAAACTATCTGTGATCACTACAGCCGCATTGCCTCTTAAGTCAGTTGCCGATGTAATTGGTGATAACAGCGGATAAGCCTCATTCGCATCTGCTACAATGTATGTTGTGGTGAAAGATGTTTCACTTCCCCATGATGTATTCGGGCTAAGGAAGGAATTTAATTCCGGTGTGCCCTCATTGTATGAAACAAAAGGTATAACCGAAATATCTAAGGCTTCATCTGAATTAAATGAAACGGTTAACGATATTCCCGCATAAAATTCATTGATGGTATCCTGAGAAACCGTAGCAACAAGAACTGGATTGCGCGTATCAACCGAAACAATTCCAATTAAAGTATCAATCACTTGTAAATTTCCAGCAATATCAATGGCATTAAGTGTTTTCAAACTAACACCTTCAACTTCTTCATTGAAATCCTGTGCATTAAACACCGCATTGAATGTGGTTGCATTTACCCACGAACCTCCGCTTGAAGCCGCAATAGCCTGAGTTTGATTGTCTACAACTTCTAACATTGGAGTAGACGATTGATTCATGACTTTATTGAAGTTCAATGTAATACTGAAATTTCCAGTCTGAACGGTATTGTCTGTGATGTATACTGCGTTGGCTGAAGCATTCACACAAAGGGGTTGTACCATATCAATTTTCCAAGAACCACCAATGAATGTTCTGGCCAAACAACCGTCTTCTGACTTACCACCAAGAACGCGAAAGTTGACACCGCTATAGACCTGATTTGCTTGGTAGACCATGTATTGTGCTCTTAACGTGGTGTTGTTTATCCAAGTCACAGAAGATTGCAATAAAATTCCGAGTGATGAAAGATCCCAGTTCACAAAACTTACCTGAGGAATGATACTGGTATTCATCGGTTTGTTGTAATGAAAATCAACACTCACAAGTTGACCAATGTCGGAAGACGAAATGATATTATCTGAATACGTAACACTTGCCACCAAGGGAACACCAGCGGTTTGAATGTTGTGAGCAAATTGAAATGCTTGAGGCCCCATTTCCATTCCAATGTGTCTACCTGGAATATCATCGTACCCTGCGTGTATTCCTCCCCAGATGCGTGAAAGGCTGCACTGATCTGAAGCATCTTGATACGTTGCCCATTGCAAGTCTATGTCAGTAGTTGGACCTTCCTCGAAAACCAAATATTGATTCTGACCCGCGAAAAACTCTCCCATTCCACCTGGAAAAAAAGAGCTACCTGTAAGCACGGTCATAAGTTCTGCGGCTGTTCTAGAATAGGTTGAGTGTCCGCTTATATAACCCGGAAACGGTGGAGTTACAAAAGTAGGACGTTGGTAAGGCCACCAATCTTTGGCTTTAATCCAACCCACACCGGCGTAATCTGTTGCGGTATTTGCAACAAAATAAGGTCCTCTGTATGCATAGACTTTTATTTCATTCAAATCTTCTGCGTGGAATCCATTGTTCACGTCTTCAGCGGTAATTAATTCAATATAACCAGGAATCAATGGCAACCCGTGTGGATGGAAGTTAGGTAAGGTATCAGAACTTGATTGGCCATTTTCTGCCATTTTGCGTATGACCGAAACAGGTCTATTTCCGTCATAATACCCTTTGATTCCCCAAGCGCAAATTGCAGCATCATGCATAGCGCCACCCATAGCGAAATACGAACGAACATCCCATTCCAAATTGTCCAAAATTTCTCCTTGACCCATCCAACGTTTTTCAAACAGCGGATGATCACTCACGTAGTTCAAAATCTTAAACCAATGTCCTGGCGGAGTTTCACTGCTCGGTCCGTCGGCCCAATATTCAGATAACACACGAGTGAAATCGCCACGTTTAACCATTTGAGGAGCATAGGGTTGACCAGTTATCGGATTAAGTGATCTTCCAACACCAAGATCACCACCTTGAAACAAATTGTAAAAATTCGGATACTCACTCAATGAATCTGGATACCATGGCACATTGCAAATGCTTGCAGGCGAAATATCCATGAGCGTAGTATCATCGGGTGTAAGATGACTTGACCAGAGCAAAGTCAATAAATTTCCATAGACCATAGGATGATTTATTGAAGCCGTGTCACCCGGTAAAAGTTGCGGTTGTGGTCCAGGATCTTTGTAAACATTCCAAAATGCACCATTTCTATAATGCACTGTTTTGTCTGCCTCAGTCAAAGAAAAGGGTTTTACATTTCCCCACTCTGGCGATAATGCCACTTGACTTGGTGCGCCTGGGAAACCATTTTGATCTACAAAGGTGGCCAAATTCAAAGGCTGCCAATGGTTAATGTCATTCATGTTCGGATTTCCTCCGAATTGTGGCTGTAAAAAGGTATTAACCGGAAAGTAATATTGATTGGCATAGTTTAGCAATTGATTCGAGCCATCTTGGTTTCCATAGGCGATATACTGTTGTGCAATGTAATTACCCAATTTAGCTGGATCACCATCTGAATAATCTGTTGAGGTTATGGCGGTACTGAATCCAAGTCCATTCATCAATGCATTTGCATAGGATAACGTGTAAACCCAATTGGGGGAATACTGGTACCTGTTTGTAATCATCCGATAACATGCGTATGAAATGGCTTTTTCCTGAGCTATCGTAGGATTGCTTGGTGTTTGTATTCCATTGAAGTTAGAAGTAAAACCATTCAGGTCTTGACCTATCAAATACGTTTTTGCTGTATTGTCAAATATGGCCCACGCGTCATACATAGCCGCATGAATATGAAATAAGTTTCTGGCGTGAATGGTTGGCCTTGCATTATCATTGCGAATGGCCTGTAAAACAACTTCATCCCATTGTCGAGCTACAGATACCTCTTGAGCATAAACAAAAGAGCATGTAAATACAAAGAATGCTAAGGCGTAGAGTTTTTTCATATGGAAAATAAGTTAAGGTGAAGCAATTTAGCATTCAATGAGCGAATTAAAAAAAAAATCACTTTTTTTCACAAACTGATTTCAGTTTGCTCAATCCTTTTTCGTAGTCACTTTCAATCATGCCTTGAAACAAAAGCATCATACCTCGTTGTAAAAAAGGAACATCTCCACCATCCATTCCCCAAGTCACTTCAACTCCACCAGTTGTTGGCGCAAATTTCCAATGGGTATAACTTGGATCCATCCCTTCAAAATCGAGCTGCATTTGAATATTCTTGTCCGCATCAATGGATAAGATAGTCTGAGCACCATTTCCTTGATTCTCACTTTTCCATTGCCATCTATGACCAACAGTGCCAGGCAATCCAATGAAATCACTGGACATGCTCTCATCTGTCCAAGGACTCCATGCATCCCACTTACTATAATCAGCAACATGCTTATAAATGGAATCTTTAGGTGTTTGAATGGTCATTTTTTGTTCAATAAAGAAGTGTTTGGGTCCAAAGAAACAACTTATCAAGTACAAGGCAATCATTGTTAATATGACGCCTCCAATAATCTTTAAAAATTTTTTCATATTACCAAGTTACACATGTGAATCTAATTTCACTCATAAATTGACTCAAATTTTCGATGACTACCGGTGCTTTCCACCATGTTCATGTTTTTCATCATCTTTTTTATGATGATCTTTAAATTTTTCGATTAACATTCGGTGAAATTCATGTTCTATCATTGGAATTCGAGCAGCGCGTTGAATTCCCAAAATAGGAATCGTATTTTTTATTAACGCCAATTCAAGATCAACTTCAAGTTTTCTAATTTCTGATAGTTTCATTACATGGTTCATAATGTCTTCATCAGACAAATCTCCCTTATGCAACGCTTTAAGATGAAGACGCATGTCTTTTTTCAAAGTCTGAACTTGCTGCTCGCTCTCATTGAAAACAGGCCAAAACTTTTCCGACTCAGACACACTTAAGTTCAATTCTTGAGTCATGTATGCCCTTTTCAACGATTCAATTCGTTCTGATTTTTCTGATGACTCATCAAAATCCAATTCAGGTTGAGAATATGAAATTTGATATCCCAATATAATTAACACGCAAAAAATTAATTTCTTCATATACCTCTAATTATTTAATAGATTGTTTCTACGAGAACTTCAGGATTTTCATTTAATAAATACGTTTCAATTTCCTCTGGTGTAAGTGACGCCATTTCATTGTGGAAGGTTGAATCTTGTTTCTCATTTTGTCTATTGTCACTGGTAACATTTGCATCGGTGGTAACTTTTCCCATCTGTAAATGACCCAGATTATCTGAATTGAAAGCAGCATTTTCTTCGTCGAGTTTCACATTACCTCTATTTTCATATACAATTGCATCAATCTGTTGAGATCCTGATAAATTTTCTGTAAAACGAACATTTGCAGTATCTTCATTCAATGCGCTTGAAATGAAATATGCTCCAATTCCAAGTACAATGGCAGTCATGAAAACCAATACTATTTTTTTTCTTGACAA
>JBJTWB010000177.1:0-6165 GCA_046081505.1 Bacteroidota bacterium
CTCCATCAATTGTTCTGCGGAAACTACCCCTTCAGCGTATGAAATTCGTTTGTCATGTCGTTCATCTTCAATCTGGAAATAATCTCTCAATACATGTTTCGAAAGCCATTCGGTGTCCAGAGTTCCTTCGGCGTTGAACTCCAATTTCCACCACTGGTCTTTGGTATAAATTCCAACTGAATTGCCTTCTAGTGTTGGTGCAAGTTCGCAGGTTGTTAATGTTCCCTTCTCAGAGAGGTATGTCTTTAGTTGACTTGGATTCAGGTTGGAAATTTTCACCAATCGATGAAAACCAAAAATTTTCAACTGGTGAGCTGGCAACACCAGTGCCATGAAATGGTTGTATGCATCTTGAACCTCTCCCCCTTCTTTCATGCGATCAAAAAGTGCAACACTGCTTGCGCTTCTGTGATGACCATCGGCAATATATAAATCAATTGTTTTCTCGAAATCACCTTGTATGGCGTACAAATTTTGCACATCAGAAACTTGCCATAACGTATGCTTTACCCTATCTGTAGTTGTAAAACAAAACGCCGGTGCATGCTGCATACACTCTCTTATCACATTTTCTAAAGTCGCCGATTGGCTTACCAACAAGACCGGTTCAGCGTTGATTCCGGTCACTTCTAGGTAATCTGTAAATCGACCTTCACGCGCATGCAAGGTTTGCTCATGCACTTTAATTCTCCCCTCCTTGTAATCTGTAACGCTAACACCACCAATAACTCCGAAGAATGAAAACGAGGAAGTCTCTTGCTTATATATGTAGTATGAATCTTGATTGACTTCTTGAAAAACACCTTGCTCTAAAAATTGCAAATAGGTTTTACGAACCTCTGCAAAATAATCCAATCTTCTTCCGGAATAATCACCGTTTACATCGGGATGAATGATATGCAGGAAAGTAAATGGATTCTCTGCTAGTTTGCGCGTGAGATCCTCTTTTGAATAGGAAACGTAAGAGCGTGAAGCAACAAGATGCACTTTATCTGCTACAGGCATTGTTGCTTTAAACGGCACAAACTTCATACAATTAGAACTTCATTATGCGTTGAATATTCTCTGCTATTTCAAGTCCAATTCGCTCTTGAGCCTCAGCCGTAGCTGCACCAATATGAGGAGTTGAAATTATTTTGGAATGTTTCAGTAAATCCATGTTTGGCTTCGGCTCATTTTCGAACACATCGAGACATGCGCCAGCAATTTGATTGTTATTCAAGGCTTCCAACAATTCCAATTCATTCACGGTTCCTCCTCTACTTGTGTTGATGACAACGGCATTTTTTTTCATCATTGCAAGTTCATTCTTTCCTATAACCGAATCTCCATTCGGTTGTTTAGGGACATGCAATGAAATAAAATCACTGGTAGAAATGACCTCTTCGAATGTGGAAACTTGTAATTCCATTTCCAATTTTTGATTCTGAATATGCAGAGCAATGGACTGACTTGTTTTTGAACGATCGAAAAACAACACATGCATTCCGCATCCCAAAGCATATTCAGCCAATGCTTGTCCAATTCGACCAAAGCCAATTATACCAATCGTTTTCCCTCTTACTTCTGTTCCTTTACCATAACTTTTCTTCAGTGATTCAAATGATTCATGACCACCATGAGGCATTGACCCTCCAGCCTGATACAGAAATCTATTTGAAGCAAAAATCATAGCCATTACCAGTTCTGCTACACTTGCACTGCTGCTGGCAGGGGTATTGAAAACTTCCACACCTTTTTCTCTGGCGTATGCGGCGTCGATGTTGTCTATACCCACTCCACCTCTTCCGACGAATTTCAGTGATGGGCAAGCATCGATTAATGGCTGACGCACAGTTGTAGCACTTCGTACCAACAAACCCACTATTGAATGCTCATTGATGAATGAAATCAATTCATCCTGCGGCACTTTATCAGTCAGTACGGTTATACCCAACGATTCAATAGCAGCTTTCCCTTTGGAATCAATTCCGTCATTTGCCAATACTTTCATATTATCCGTTTTTACGTTCAAATTCTTTCATAACATCAACCAAAACTTGCACGCTTTCCAATGGAAGGGCGTTGTACATCGAAGCGCGATATCCGCCTACACTGCGGTGTCCGGCAATTCCGCTAATTCCCGCTTCCTTCCACATGGCATCAAAGGTTGCTGCTAAATCATCATTGTTCAATCTGAAAGTTGGATTCATCCATGAGCGGCTTTCAGGAACACTATGGCCATGAAACATGCTGTTTCTGTCTAGTTCGGCATAAAACAATTCCTGCTTGGCTCGGTTGTGAATTTCCATTCCTTTTAATCCGCCATTTTCTTTTATCCAACGCAACATGAGCATACTGGAATACACCGAGAAAACGGGTGGTGTATTGGCCATGCTATCTTTCGAAATGTGTGAGGCTAAGTCTAAGTATGAAGGTAGTTTCCTTCCTGTTTTTCCTAACATTTCCTTATCAACAATATACAATGTTGCACCAGCGGGACCCATGTTTTTTTGAGCACCCGCATAGATCAATGAAAAATCATTCGCGTTGAATTCTTTCGAAAAAATATCAGATGACATGTCACAAACCAACGGAACATTCACTTTCGGAGTGCTCTGATATTGTGTACCGTAAATGGTGTTGTTCGAGGTGTAATGAAAATAATCATATCCCTTGAGTGCAGGTAAATCAGGAATATAACTGTGATTTTTATCTGATGAATCGGTCACCACTTCAATATTCCCAACCAACTTTGCCTCCTTAATTGCACCGCTTGCCCATACCCCAGTATTTGCGTAAGCTGCTTTGCCACCTTCAGGCAAAATATTCAAAGGAACCATGTAAAAACCAAGGGTCGCTCCGCCTTGTAAAAAGAGAACCTCATAACGATCTTCGAGATGAAGAATATCCTTTACCAATTGACGCGCTTCATCCATTACACGCTCGAAATTTTTATTGCGATGCGAAATTTCAATTAACGATAGCCCCATGCCATCGAACTCTTTTATGGCTTCGGCTGAACCTTCAATAACTGATGGTGGAAGAATACAAGGACCTGCGCTGAAATTGTGTACTTTTTTCATAATTCAAAATTACGGTTGTTTCTCTGAGTTTTGTTTGATTTGAGTAATATGCTTATCTAACAATATTTTGTTACCATCTAAGTAAAGTAGATCTAACATTTGTCTGGCATTTTCTATGTCAAAAATCCGAGAAACCACATCTATCATGGCATCCAATCTATTCTCTTCCAATTCTAACAACTTCAGGCATGATACAACCTGATTGGCACTCAGACATTTGTTGCGACACAAATCTTTTAACGCTTGCTTTCTTTGAGAGTCGAATGGCATGGCCTTCAACTTTTCGATTTCTGATTCAAATTCAATCAATGACAATGCTTGTTCACACCCTTTTAAACCACCGTACATTTTCTCAGGATTCGGTTCAGACGAAAGAATTTGAAATTGACTTGCTTGTAATTTCGATTCGCCTACAGGTAATAACTGCAAAAGATTATTTGCGAACGTTAATTGAAATTGATAATGCACCAATTTCTTTGCGTTGATTTGGAATACACCTTCAAGCTTAGCCACTTTGATTTTTAGCTCATGCTTCCCCGTACCTACCTCAAATATGGACAACTGACTAAACGCCTGATTATTCATCTGAGCACCGTCAATAAAAAGTGTAAAGGCAAGTGAGTCAGGAGCCGAAATGGATAACTTACTTTGCGCAACCGCCTCATGTGAGAACAAGCATGTCACAAGTATTACACCAATTGAAAACCAATTACTCTTCATCAAATGCTTCATAAACTTTGCGAAGAAACGGAATTTTTCGCACTCTTTCAGGAATAACAAATAAAGGATTTATACTTCGCTCACCCAACCACAACGGTCTGAAATAAGCCAATGCCAATCCACCACATGCTACACCCAGCCCGCCAAGAACCAAGGCAATCCAAATGGGAGAATGCATACGATCCGAAACGTATTTCATTAAAAAAGAAACCAGTGTTACTACTGCACCTACTCGCATACCCGGCAATAGTGCCATGAATTGTTTTTTAATGGAAAGTTGAATCAATGAACTTGCAAAAAACACCATCATAACATAATGAATTGCGGTAGTAAGAGCAATACTCATGGCAACGCATTCTGCTCCAAATCGGCCTCCAACTATGACTCCAGCTACCATAAGCAAAAAGTAAATCAACTTTATTCTACTTCCTCTATAAACAGCCGCTTTTGCTCGTAGCAAAGAATCAATAGGACGTGTCAATGACCGAAACACAACGGCAACAAAAAGCCATTTAACAACCCAATGTCCGCTGGCATATTGACTGCCCAAATAGAGCGTAAGAAGCTCTTCGCTGAAAACAATCACAAAGCAAGAAAAAGCAAATGAGAGTAGGCTCAATGCATTTGTTGCAGCAAGCACTATACGTTGCAGTTTCTCCAATTCATCTTGCAATTTACTCATGCCACTGAAGAGGACACTATCACTCAATTTGGCCATGATGGTTATGGGAAGAGACGCTACATAAGCCCCACGTTCATACAAACCGGCTGCGTGCAGCGAAATGGAATTCGGGAACATCCATGAACCTTGAGAAAACATAGGAGTTAAAGTCACATCAACTTTAGTAGCCGCATAATTCAATGCATTGAAGAGACTGCTTCCTGCCCCATAGTTTAACAATTCCAAAGTTGCTTTTTTCTTCCATTGAAGTTGAACCCGGGTGGGTTGAAGAATCCAACATGCAATGGTCATGAGTGCATTCTGAGCAAACAGCGCCCAAACGTACGCCCATATTTGAAAACCTCCGTAAGCCAGAATTAAACCCACTACTAAATTTCCACCAACAATGCTTAACATACTTGAAGTAAAGAATGCTTTGAATCGCATCTCTTTCATCATGAGATTCCTTGGAACTACACTGAGGCTTGAAATTGTAAAACTGGTACAAACAATGGGCACAATCTCTTCCAAAAGTTGAATTCCATAAAGATTTGCCAACACTGGTGCAATGGCTATGAAGAACAACGTAAATGTCAATCCCAAGAGAAGTGAGGTTGTAAATGCGGAATTCAAATGATCTTGCGTTACAACTTTTCGTTGAATGAGCGCTGGGCCTAAACCAATTTGAGAAAAGATTTCTGCAAATCCCATTAAACTTAATACCACCCCCATTACAGCAAAACTTTCGGGAGCTATTAAACGAGCCAAAACAGCGGTATAACCCAATTGAATGAGAATTTGAAGAACAACCGTTGCGGTATTCCACGAAAAACTAGAAACTAATTTTCTACCTTCTGTACTCATGATTTTACTGAAGTAAAGTTGAGTCATTTAACCATTCAAAAAAAAATAACGCAAAGAATAAACGAACATCTTACTTTTGATAGCCTAAAATCATTAGAACTCTGTATGAATATTCGACCTTGGACGTTATTCTTTATTGCTTGCTTCACCTTATTTCTGCTTTCGTGTGGAAGTCAGTCCAATTCAGAAAATCAAAAAAATGAAAATTCAGATGCCATCTTGGCTGAATTGAATAATAAAATTGCCAATGACCCGCAGAATGTAGCCTTGTATGTGGAACGAGCGAATTACTATGGTGGCAAAGAAAATTTTCAGTTGGCCTTTGATGATTTGGCAAGAGCAAAACAAATTGACTCAACCCATGCTCCCATTTACGCTTCAGAAGGAAAATTCCATTTTGCACAAAAAAGAGTACAAGATGCTTATCGCGATTATCAGCGTTGTTTGAGACATGATCCAAAAAACCAAGATTGTCTGCTTGAAAAAGCAGCCTTGGATATTACGTTAGAGAATTTCGACTTGGCTTTCAACCAAATCAATGATGCTCTGCGACAAAATGAGCGCATTGCATACGCCTATTATTTAAAGGGAAGAATTTACAGACAAACAAGAGATACAACTTTAGCTTTAAGTAGTTACCAGACAGCCATAGAAATTGATCCGGCGTATTATGATGCATACATTGAGGCTGGATTGGTTTGTGCAGCCTCGAAAAATGACTTAGCCATTCAGTATTACAATTCAGCCATTGAAATCAAACCCAATTTCATTGAGCCTTTGTATAATAAAGCCATGTATTTGCAAGAAACAGGAATTGCCATACCAAATAGATACAATGAGGCTTTGGCTTGTTAT
>JBJTWB010000178.1:0-2507 GCA_046081505.1 Bacteroidota bacterium
TCTTTGGCAAACTCATCATTTGCAGTTCGAGAGAAGCCAGTTGCATCCATCATGCTGGACTCATAAGCTGTAAGGAAATGCCCATTTATTCCGTCCTCAATCACGTGCCATAGAGCATATCGCTTATCTGTTCTTTTTACAGGAAGGAAAATAGGATAGTTCATTTTTTCATTCCCGTTGATATCTTCCCACACTCTTTTCTTCCATAGAACATCAGATTCACGCAAGTTCGGGTAGCGTGGAATGCGGTACGAGCGCTCCAAGTTGTTGACAGGCACGTACGCACCATCTAACATTTTCAATCCCGGCTGCTGGCCTGATTGAGGCTGCGCAAATAAATTGAAGACCGCTAAACATGCGATTATGCAAATTAGGCTGATTTTTTTCATCGTCTTCATAGGGCGTTTGTTTTTTAAATTATTGAATTGTCAATACTAAGGGTTGTCCACCACCTTTGTTTGTTGTTACTTGAGAGAACAACACAACATCACCAGCTTTCAATCCATTCAATTTCGATTTTTGACCTGCATCTAATCTTCCTCCTCCACATATACCTAAGTCAACACCGTTTACACTTAAGCGACAGTTGGCGATTGTAACTTGAAGGTTTTTTCCTACTGGGAATTCCGGTGGAATTTGACAAGAAACAAAACCGTTGATTACGTCACTCTTCTTAGCTTTCGCACCCGATTTCAAGCTTCCATTCAACAAAGTTTCAGCGCTAGGTAATCCTTTCACATCAAAGTTTTTCGAACCTACTGAAACTGATTTACCGTTAATAGTGGCCGAAACGCTTACTGTTACTTGAGCACCAGATCCTGGATCAATGTTGTAGTTTCCACCTGAGCCAGACATTGCGCCTCCACTGCAAGTAACACTCAATGAACTTGGATCTACACCCGGCACAGAAACCTCAACCGGATTCGGTACACCGCGATACAAAATCATCATGTTCGTCGGGGAGATTACACAATTCGGTTCACCAACAAAATACGGAGGAACCACAAATGGAATTGCTTTATCACCGCCATCAGCATCTTGATAAACAATCACACCTTTGTGTGAATGTGCTCCAAGACTTGATTGATTAATTCTGAATTTACACTTACCATCAGAACCTGAGGTAATTGGAGTAATTCCATTGTAATCAAATAATTCTGGAGTTGGATTATCACCCGCTTCACTTCCTGACATGTAGACGCGTGTAGAACTGTTTTTATTGTATGCAGCTAAATAAATCTCGGCTACAAATGAATCACCACGCATAATATAACTCTGTTTTGGCACTACCGCTACAGTAACATCAGAGAACTTCAAGTCTGAAGAGTTAATCTGAGAGGTCAGATAATTCAATACCGCATTCTTCGCCAGAATAACGTCACCTTCAATTTTACTCAAATGCGCGATAACTGCTGCCACTGGCGTGTGATAGAACAAAGCCGTTTCCCATTTTTCGGGCTCACCGTCTGAATTATTGATATCTTCAAACTTAAACGTTTTCTCGATCAATCCTTTGGTTTCTGGAGCACCTTCAGTCAACTTGTGAGATTTACCTTTAATGTCAGTAACCTCGATACCAATTGCACGATTCGCAAATGCCGAGAGTTTTTCACGAAGTTCAACCGCTGACCATGCGCCAGACCGTGGATTCGCAGGCTCAGAGCCAATTAACATGGCTGTGGTATTTTGATTCTCATCTGGTTTAGAGACTTTCTCCTTATCACCAATGTCGATCAAATGTCCATTTTCCATATAAGTCTCGAAGCCAACTCCATCAACACTACCATTAACAGAAGCCGCAAGAACACGCGCTTTCAGTTCTACGATATACTTCACCAATGCATCAGCCTCATCAACAAATTTGTGTGCCTCCGCTTGGAAAGGAGCAGCCTTTGTACCGTCGCTCCAACTATCTAATAGTAATAAAGTTGCATCAGCTCGCTCTTCCGAGTTTGCTGCGTTTTTAACCATACCGCGATTAATTTGAATGAATGCATTCAATACATCTTTCGAGATGTTCATGGCGAGAAGCGCGGTTAGAACGAGATACATCATCCCGATCATCTTCTGCCGTGGGGTTTCTTTACCACCTGCCATTTTTAGTTCCTCCTAAAAATAAAATTAATATGAATTTGGAACTGCAATTATTGACGAGCAGAGCCCATTGCATTCAACATGTTCGCGTAAATTGTATTCAAAGACTTCAAGTTCTTCGACAATTCGCTAATGTTCTCTTTGTACAACTTCGTATCTTCAACAGAGTCGGCCAAATTCTGAACCAAAGCACCCATATCTGCGTACATAGCTTTAGTCTTAGACATTTCCTCAATTTGAATTTCGTACATCGAATTCAATGCTGATAAATTCTCAGTCATTTTTTGCAAATGCGCACCTGCTGAAGATCCTTGATCTGCGTATGAAGTTAAACCAGTCAAAGATGCTGACGCTGCTTCATATGTTGATGCCAATTTAGAAACTTTATCAGACGCATCTTTCAAGTTGTCAGC
>JBJTWB010000179.1:0-5210 GCA_046081505.1 Bacteroidota bacterium
GTAGCGCAGTACCTCTTGCACCTGTTCTGAAAACTTCGCGTCCATATTTTTTTTATTTAACTGTACAACATTTCAAAAGTATAGGATTCAATGCTGAATTTTCAGGAAACAATTTCGAATTTTCCACAGCATTTTTTGCATTTGTGAATAACTATACCAAAGTTGCAAATCTGTCGAATTGACATTCGGAAGTATCTTCGCACTTATGCACCTGCAGTAGGTGTTTACTATCAATACAGAATATGGAAGCTGGAGAAAAAATTATTAAAATCAACATTGAAGACGAAATGAAATCTGCCTACATCGATTATTCGATGTCGGTGATTGTGAGTAGAGCACTACCCGATGTGCGCGACGGTTTAAAGCCGGTGCACAGACGCGTGTTGTATGGCATGTTGGATCTTGGTGTCTTATCAAATAGACCCTACAAGAAATCAGCTCGTATTGTTGGAGAAGTATTGGGTAAATACCACCCACATGGTGACTCATCGGTATACGACACCATGGTGCGTATGGCTCAGCATTGGTCATTGAGATACCCTTTGGTTGACGGACAAGGTAACTTCGGAAGTATGGATGGTGATAACCCCGCTGCCATGCGTTACACCGAAGCACGCCTACGTAAGTTGGCTGAAGAGTTGTTGGAAGATTTAGAAAAAGATACCGTCGACTTCCAACCCAACTTCGATGATTCATTGGAAGAGCCTCGCGTTATGCCAGCTAAAGTGCCGAATCTTCTATTGAATGGAGCAAGTGGTATTGCAGTGGGTATGGCAACAAACATGGCACCTCACAACTTAACCGAGGTGTGTGATGGTATTGTAGCCTACATCAACAACCAAGACATTACCACCGAAGAGTTAATGAATCACGTGAAAGCGCCTGATTTTCCAACAGGTGGTGTCATTCACGGTATTGAAGGTGTAAAATCCGCCTACGAAACAGGTAGAGGTCGCGTTGTTATTCGCGCGAAAGCGAGAATTGAAGAAGTAGATAACAGAGAATGCATCATTGTAGATGAAGTTCCTTTCCAAGTGAATAAAGCCGACATGGTGAAGAGAACTTGGGAATTGGTTCAAGAAGGAAAAATAGAAGTGATATCAGACATTCGCGACGATTCGGATAGAAAAGGTGTTCGCGTTGTTTACGAATTGAAACGCGATGCTATTTCAAATGTGGTTCTTAATAATTTATACAAGCATACTTCATTACAAACTTCATTTTCAGTAAACAATATTGCTTTAGTTAACGGACGTCCTGAAGTCCTTACATTGAAAGCAATGATCAAACATTATGTGGAACACCGCCATGAGGTGGTAACACGTAGAACACAGTTTGAATTAAAGAAAGCGGAAGAACGCGCACATATTTTAGAGGGATACCTCATTGCACTCGACAACTTAGATGCAGTTATTGCACTGATTCGTGGATCTCAAACTCCGGATGAGGCGCGCGATGGATTAATGTCCAATTTCGCATTGTCTGAAATCCAAGCCAAGGCTATTCTTGAAATGCGTTTGCAACGATTGACCGGTTTGGAGCGTGATAAGATTCGTCAAGAACATGCTGAATTAATGGAGTTAATTAATAAACTCAAGGCCATTCTTGCAAGTGAAGAATTACGTATGGGAATCATCAAAGATGAGTTAGCATACTTAAAAGAGAAATTTGGTGACGAACGTCGCTCTCAAATTGAATTCTCTTCGGCCGATTTAAGCATAGAAGATATGATTCCAGATGAAGCAATGGTTGTGACCATTACACATGCTGGTTATATTAAGCGTACAAACTTAAATGAGTATCGCACGCAAAGTAGAGGAGGGGTTGGAGCTAAAGGAACCACAGCAAGACAAGAAGATTTTGTTGAGCATATTTTCACCGCCACCAACCACGACTATTTGCTCATCTTCACCATGAAAGGAAGATGTTTCTGGATGCGTGTTTTTGAAATTCCGGAAGGAAATAAAACAGCCAAGGGCAGAGCCATACAAAACATGATTCAGATTGAACCAGACGATAAAGTATTGGCGTATATACCGGTTAAGGACTTGAATAACGAAGAGTATGTGAATTCGAACTTCGTAATTCTCTGCACCCAGCAAGGCTTAATTAAAAAGACGGCTTTGGAAGCATACAGCAGACCAAGAGCCAGTGGTATAAATGCCATTACCATTGTTGATGGTGATGAGCTTTTGCAAGCACGATTAACCACGGGGCAGTCAGAAATCATCATGGGAACCAAAGACGGTAAGGCCATTCGATTCCCAGAGAATACTGTTCGTGCAGTCGGAAGAACTGCTCAAGGTGTAAAAGCTGTATCATTGGGAAGCAAGGAAGATGAGGTGATTGGAATGGTTTGCGTTGATGATCCTAACAGTGACATTCTTGTTGTTTCTGACAAAGGTTTTGGAAAGCGCTCTTCGTTAGATGATTACCGCATTACCAACAGAGGTGGTAAAGGAGTAAAGACCATTAACATTACCGATAAAACAGGGCCATTGTGCGCCATACTTTCGGTTGATGACGCCTATGATTTTATGATCATCAATAAAAGTGGAATTGCCATTCGATTGAGTGTTGAGGAATTGCGCGTAATGGGCAGAAATACACAAGGTGTGAAATTGATTAACCTAAGAAATAACGATGCAATTGCAGCAGTTTGTGCGGTGATCAAAGACGAAGAAGGAGAGGAAGCTACCGAAAATGGTGAAGATTTGACCGATACTGAATCAACAGATAATTCAAATACAACAGAAGAATAACTTAGAATTCGGAATTTTGGCAAGCTCATTGCCAATCCGAAAACGAAATCTAAATCAAAATGAAAAAATTGTTGTTACTCGGTGCTTTTGTTATTTCATTGACAACACAAGCGCAAAAAAAGGAATGGACCAGTGCATACAACGCCAATAGAGATGGCGACTTCGTTAGTGCACTGAAATACATGGGTGAGGCTGCTGGATACCCAGAAGCTTTAACGAAAGAAAAGCATTTCCGTTACTACGGAGAAATTTATATGAATATCGCATTGGATAGCACCTACATGGCGCAGTATCCGAATGCCTACTTCGAAGCCCTGGCTAATTACACAAAAGCTTTGGAACTTTCTAAAGATTATGAGCGAGAAATTAAGACTTCAGTTGAGCGATCAAGAAGCATTATGGAAGCCAAAGCAATTGCTGCATACAACGCAAAGAACACTTGTTTAGCAGGTGATTATTACAAAAAATTACAAAGCAGTGGTGCTATGTTTGGTGTCAATGACACTTTGTGGTACTACTACGGAGGAATGTGTCAGCAAGCATGTGGGAACTTCGATGATGCCATTGCTTCATATGAGAAGGCGGGGAGCCTTAATTTTGAAATAGGATATTGCTACAGTCAGATTACCACCATGCTTCTTTCGCAAGGCAAAAAAGACGAAGCCATTGCGAAACTTCAAGCGGCACGCTTAAAATATCCGAAGAACGTAGATATTTTACGTAGTGAAGTGAATATTTATATTGATGCGAAAGACTATCAAAAGGCTTTAAACCTTTTAGAAGAATTGTCAAAAGCAGATCCTTCAAACGAAAGCATTTGGTTTGTACTTGGTGTGACATATGAAAAAAATGAAAAGTGGGTAGAAGCTGAAAACGCATATTCGAAAGCGTTGGACGTGAAATCAGATTACTTTGATGCACTCTACAATCTTGGAGTAATTTGGTACAACAAAGGAGTATCAAAATCAAAAGAATGTGACGGAATTCGTGGCGATGCTTACCAACCCTGTTTGGTAGAAAAGCGCGCAATATTTTCGAAAGCTGCTGAGTATTTCGAACGCACTCGTGCCATTGATGCAACAGACGATAATTTGAAAAAAGTACTTATTGAATGCTACCGCAAATCAAATCAAGCTGATAAAGCGGAAGGTGTGAAATAAACGAATTTCATTGATTTAAAGAGGCTCCGAATTGGAGCCTCTTTTAGTTATTAACATTTTTTTTTTCGATGTAATTCCGCTGTGTATTTGCATGAAACATTTGAAACATGCAAAATTGGACTGATCTCATAAAAAGCTCTTACCAACGTATCTTGGAAAATGAAACAACACATCCGGTTAGTTTTTTCACTGGTATAGAATTGTGGGACAAACACGGTGGAATAAAATCTGGAGAATTAACACTCCTAGCCGGAAATCACATGTCGGGTTGCACCACCATGGCCATTCAAATTGCTTTAAGTAATGCAGCAAAAGGAATTCCTGTTCTGTATCTGAGTTCAGACCTATCTCCAGAACTTTTTCTTTACAGATGTTTTAGTTACTTAGCTCAAGAGCCACTGCCTCCGTTTGAGGAACTTATTCTTGACGCTACCTACTGGGATGCGCTTTGCTACAAATACATTGACTTGGTAAAATCAGAACATTTTTATTTCTATCATTTCAATGAACCTGAGCTGCATGAAGCCATGAAAACATTTATACAATTTAGAGAAAAATACGATAATGGATTGCTGATTGTAGACCGATTCAAATACGATTACGCGCAAGATAAAACAGAAGCTAAAATGCTCTTGGCTTTCACCGAAGGTATCATGCAAGATATTATAGGATCGAAACGTGGAGCCTTACTTGTAGCTCACTCAGAGATGGAAGCATTTCATCCCGATGTAGAATTTTTTCCACACTTGAATCGTGTAGCTTTTTGGCGCTTGTGTGCAGAATATATTTCAAGAACCTTGGTCATGAAAAGGAACGTGCATCAGTGGAATTCAGGCGGGTTTTATCAACCTCCGCATCTCTCTACCACCGAAGCAGGGATCATGAACGATAAACGATGTGCCAATGACAGTGAGCGAATTTACTTGCACAAAGTGCATTGTAAATTCTACTCACCATCTGACCCTGTCATTAAACCACTATTAGACGACGAATATCCCTTTTAATTATCGCGTAAGCGCATATAATTCAACAGCAGGGAAGGAGCTGTATTGATTTAAAAACCGATGCTTCCATCCAACATTATTTCCGGGTAAGTGATGAAAGATATCCGAAAAATTGGAACAACGATCTTTCATGTAATTCCGAAACGAAAATTGATCTATATCGCTCAAACTAGCAAATGCTAGCAAACAGCGTAATGTGGCAATATTCAGTTTGTCGAACAAATGCCACCGAGACAATGGACCGTTCATGACATGCACACGTCCGTCCTTTAAAAAAACGACCA
>JBJTWB010000180.1:0-8451 GCA_046081505.1 Bacteroidota bacterium
TCAGTTTCTCTTCCTTCCAACGGAAAAAAATGTATTGACTATTCGTGTGGGTATTTCTGGTGTTGATGAAGAAGGAGCGAAGAAGAATTTGTATGCGGAAATGCCTCGAAACGATTTCAATTTCAACAAACAAAAAGTGGAAGACGAATGGCAGAAAGTTTTTGAAAAAGCGCCTGCTCCCAGTTTATTTCCAACGGGACAAGGACTTGAGAACTACCGCACTTCTTTGTATCACTGCTACACTGTTCCTAACGTTTGGAGCGATGTAGATGGAAGGTATAGAGGCATGGACAATAAGATTCATACAGCAGAAGGTTACACTCGCTACTCCGTGTTTTCGCTTTGGGACACTTTCCGAGCATACCATCCGATGATGTGCAAATTGGAACCTGAACGCACCAAAGATTGGATGAAGACCTTTCTAGAGATGTACAAAGAACGAGGCGAATTGCCTGTTTGGGAATTGGCAGGAAATGAGACGTATTGCATGATTGGTTACCACAGTGTTCCTGTTGTGGCGGAGGCTTACCAGCAAGGCATTCGTTTTTCAAAGAAAGAAGATGAATTGAAAATGTTGGAAGCCATGATTGCAACAAGCAATGGTCCGCAAGATGAGAAGAAAGCCTATGTGAAATATGGATATGTTCCAGGAGATGAGTTCAGTGAGAGCGTGAGCAAGACATTGGAATTCGCCTACGATGACTTCTGCATTTCTCGCTATGCCGAGATGATTGGAGAGAAGGCCGTTGCAGCAGAATATGCGATTCGTTCTCAGAATTGGAAGAACGTTTTTGATCCGGAAACGAAATTCATGCGCGCGCGAGTGAATGGTGGATTTGCAACACCTTTTGATCCGTACCAAGTAAATTTTCATTACACAGAAGCCAACGCTTGGCAGTACCGATTCTTTGTTCCGCATGCCATTCCGGAATTGATGGAATTAATGGGAGGCCCCAAAGAATTTGAGGCAGAATTAGACAAACTTTTCAATGCACCCACACAAACAACAGGAAGAGAGCAAGCCGATATAACTGGGTTAATTGGCCAATCTGCTCATGGAAATGAACCGAGTCACCACATGGCTTATTTGTATTCGTATGTGAATCGTGACAAAGTTCATATGTATCGCGATAGCATCATGAAGACTCTCTACTCTCCTACTCCAGATGGACTTTGTGGCAATGAAGACTGCGGACAAATGTCGGCTTGGTATGTTGTAAGCGCATGGAACACTTACCCTATTTGTCCGGCAGACTATACCGGCTGGTGGCAAGATTACGATCCAATGCCGGAATTTTACGCGCAAAATCAAGGTTACCCATCCCCATTTCCAACCGGTCTCTATTTAGAAAAGAAAATTGTGCCCGCACCTATCATTACGGCTCCCAACCGAGCCTTTGTTCAAAATCAATTGGTAACCATTACCTGCACAGAGCCCAATGTAGAAATTGTAGTTGAATACCGTGACGAAAGAAACAAAGTGAATTCGTTTATCTATACCGCGCCATTTATGATTGATGATGCGTGTGAAATTCGCGCTCAAGCGAAGAAACGAAAGTCTGAAACACAAAGTCAATCTGCACCACAATACATACAAAGTTCATGGACCACTGCCACGTATTATAAGCGTCCAGACAATTTAATTATGAAGCAGGCACCGAGCTATGATGCGCAGTATACGGCAGGCGGAGACTACGCATTAATTGATGGAATTCGGGGGAAGCTTGATTTCCGAACGGGTGTTTGGCAAGGAGTGAATGGACCGCTCGAGACGGTTATTGAATTGAAAAAAGCTAAAACCATTCATTCCATTCAATTGAACACCTATCAAGATATTCGACCCTGGATTTGGTTTCCTTCCAAAGTTCAGTTTTACATTAGTAAAGATGGTACGAGTTGGGATGAAGTATACAACACCGCATTCACAGAGCTTCAGAAAAAAGAAGGAGCCATGACACACAATTTTATTTTCGATGCTCCGGAACCGTACAAAGTAGATCTTACTCAAGTGAAATATGTTAAAATAATAGCCACTCCTGCCTTTGATCAAATACCCGATTGGCATTTAGGAGCAGGAGGTAAACCGTGGATTTTTGCAGATGAAATCATTATTTTTTAATCAAGGACTTGCGCAAACAACTCCCTTTCCGTTGGGAATTGAAATAGCGCGTGCTGAGGGTATTTATTTCTACACTGAATCTGGAAATCGCATTATGGATTTCGTAAGTGGTGTTGGTGTAAGCAATTTGGGTCATGGCAATTTGAAAATCAAAGAAGCCATTCATGCTCAGGTAGAAAAACATTTACACACCATGGTTTATGGTGAATTCATTCAAGCTTCACAAACGAAAGCTGCAGCTCTTTTAACGGGTCTTCTTCCGGAGCGTTTGAACTGCTGTTATTTCGTGAATAGTGGTACTGAGGCCAACGAAGCGGCTATTAAATTGGTGAAACGTGCAACGGGAAGAAAAAAAATAATTTCATTTATTGGTTCTTATCACGGCAGCACTACAGGCAGCATGGCCATTAGTTACAACGAAAAAAAGAAAAGTGCCTTCCGCCCACTGATGCCAGGCGTTGAGTTTATTCGTTTGAACAACTGGGAAGATTTAAACTTGATTACCGAAGAAATTGCAGGCGTTTTTCTTGAGACTGTGCAAGGCGATGCGGGGGTGCGTATCCCTAACCCACTTTACCTTTCAGCGTTGAGGAAAAAATGCACAGAGGTAGGAGCCCTGCTGGTTTTTGATGAAATTCAATGTGGTATGGGAAGAACAGCCAAACATTTTGCTTTTGAGCATTTCAATGTTATTCCCGACATACTCACATTGGGCAAAGCACTTGGAGGTGGTTTACCTATTGGTTGTTTGGTTGCGAATAAAAACCAAATGGAACTGCTTTCTTTCGATCCGCTGCTTGGTCACATTAGCACCTTTGCTGGTCACCCGGTGGCTTGTGCAGCCGCTGCTGCTTTTTTAGAAGAATTAAATCAACCACACATTTTGCCTCATGCAGAAGCCATTGGCCAATACTTAGAGCGCGAATTAAGCACCTTTAAACATGTGAAAGAAATTCGGAGAATTGGATTGTACTTCGCTGTTGATATGGAAAGTGAAGAAGTTGTTCAACAAATGGTTGATTCAAATTTAGAGCAAGGGCTTTTAAGTTTTTGGTTCCTCTCTTGTCCGTGGAGTTTCCGCATTGCGCCACCCTTAATAACAACTTTTGAAGAAGCCGAAATGGCCATAAATATCATGCGAAAATCTCACGACAAAATTGCCTGAATTGTTCTCCAGATGATTTTCATATCTGTACCGAATGACTGTTCGGAAATGTATTTTTTATTCAGTTCCAATTTAGCAGGCATTATTTCATTGACATATGTTTCTTCCGGATTCAATGAAGCTGCTAACAATTCGTTCTCTCGAACATATTCTATGCTGGCGTAATCTGTAATGCCCGGCTTAACCAGCAACACTTGTCTTTGCTCTTCGGTGTATAATTTCGTGTAACGCTCAACCTCTGGCCTTGGTCCTACAAGACTCATGTGACCTATAAATACATTGATTAATTGTGGCAATTCATCTAATTTATACTTTCGAATAAAAAAACCGGATCGTGTAATTCTGGGATCACGCATACCAACAGTCAATTGCCCGAGTGATTCCGCATTTTTTCTCCTGGATCGGAATTTTAATAATCCAAAAGGAACTCCATTCTTCCCAATGCGTTGCTGAACAAAAAAAGGTGATCCAAAATCATCTGCTATAATCCAAATACTCACAACCATGTACACCGGAAGTAAGGCGATGTTGAGCACCAGCGACACCAATAAATCTACAGCCCGTTTTAGCATATTTTCTTTACAGCTTCAATAATAGCATTTGCCACACGCGCTACATCTTCATTTAACAAATCATAATAGACCGGCAGTGAAATTTCATTTGCGTATGCGTTCCATGCATTCGGATAATCTGTCATTTCATAGCCCTGCCTTTTATAGAAACTCAATAAGGGTAGAGGTTGAAAATGTACATTCAGTGAGATTCCTTGTTCAGCTACTGAGCGAATGACCGCATCGCGTTGATCTTCTGAAAATCCGTTTAATCGAAGCATGTACAAATGATAGCTGCTTTCCAAGTTTTTAGATTGAAAAACAGGTAAGGTAAAATTCAACCCTGATGCTTGAAAAATTTCATTGTATTTGAGACAAATCTTTTTCCTTCGCGTTAGCGTCTCCTCGTACCGATCCAATTCAACTCTCCCTATAGCAGCGTGAATGTCTGTCATGTTGCATTTAAAGCCTGCTTCTACAATATCATATCTCCAATTTCCTGCTTGTGTTTTACTCAATGCATCTTTTGTTTGACCGTGCAGTGCGCTCACATTAAGTGAAACGCGTATGTCATCATTTGAGAACGGAGCGGGTAAATTCAGGTGAATAGACCCTCCTTCGGCGGTGGTTAAATTCTTTACAGCGTGAAATGAAAAAGCCATCACATCTGTTTGACCGCCTACTGGATTTCCATTGTACCAAGCACCAAAGCTATGCGCAGCATCTGCAATGACCAGTGGCCTTCCCAATTGTTTCTGCATCTCTGTTGCCTGTTCCCATTTAAATTGTTTCGAAAATGATTTTGACAAAGCCATTACAGCTTCATAGTCCATTGGAAAACCACCAATATCTACGGGCATAATAACCTTGGTTCGTGCAGACAATTTCTTCTTTGCATCTTCCAAATCCATGAGCGGTGCGTGTTGCATGGAGTCCACTAAAATGGGTTTAGCACCAACGTGCATAACAATGTTTGCCGTTGCAGCATAGGTGTATGCAGGAAGTAATACCTCATCACCTTCCTTCACCCCAAACCAACGCAACACCAGTTCCACAGCATTGGTCCAAGAGTTTAGACACAAGACAGGTCCACTTTGTGTATACCGTCTTAAATCTTCTTCAAAGGCTCGGGTTTGAGGTCCGGTGGTAATCCATCCTGAACGCAAAACAGCGGTAACGGCTTCAATGGTTTTTTCATCGACACGCGGCGGTGAAAATGGAATTGGCTTCATAGTGCTCGAAATTACAAATTGAAAGAGAATGGCTACCTTTACACGCGATAAACTTTTTACACAACTTGTTGTTCTCTTAGCATGAAAAAACTTTTTTCGCTTCTCTTATTACTTTGCGCCATGACCAGCATTCTTCAAGCACAGCCTCAAGGAAGGTCTGGTAAAGGAGACATGAAGGGCAAAGCTTATGGAAAAGTATTTGATGTTCTTTCAGGCAAACCCCTTGAATTTGCTGTTATTCGGGTTTATAAGGAAGACAGCGTGCTCATTAAGCAACAAAATGTAAATCCGATTACAGGAGGACTTACCGATGGAAAAGGTGAATTTTTGCTCATTGATTTGCCTTTGAACACTCCCCTTACACTGCGCTTTTCATTTTCAAATTCAGACGCTCCTTATTCCACCTTTGTTTTGAAACCGAGTGGTCAAATGAGCATGGGAGGAATAGAAAAAGATTTGGGAAATTTCAGGTTGAAATTCGGAACAGACTTGGCCACCATTCAGGTTGAAGGTGGTGGCATGCGATTGGAATTTGACAAGCGTATATACGATGTAGATAAAAACCCCATGAACAGTGGTGGTACCGCAGAAGATGTGCTTCGGAACATTCCCTCATTGACCGTTGATTCCGACGGCAATGTATCCTTGCGAAACACCGCGCCTCAGATTTTTGTTGATGGCCGACCCACAACACTTACTATTGATCAAATTCCGGCAGACGCCATTCAACGCGTTGAACTTATAACCAACCCATCAGCTAAATATGATGCAAGTGGCGGCGGTGGCGGAATTGTTAACATTGTCATGAAGCACAACAGAACAAATGGTTACAATGGCAGTGTTCGATCTGGAATTGATCGCAGAGGAAGAATGAACGGCGGATTCGACATGAACTACAGGCAAGGAAAAATAAATTTCTTCTTGAACGGCAATGCGAATCAAAGAAGAAGCATCAGCATTGGAACAACCGACCGATTCAATTATTCACCCAATTTTCAATTGAATCAATCGCAATACAATTTGAATGACGGCCTCTTCTTAACCGGAAGAGGCGGGTTTGATTATCTTTTGGATTTAAGAAATACCATTACTGTATCAGGCAATATACATAAGGGATCATTCGCGCCAATGGACACGCTGAATGTACTTACAGATACGCTGAGCGGTGGCAATAGCTCTTATTTTAGAGAGAGCACAACCAAGCGCGAATTTCAAAATTTCGGAGCAAGTATCTTGTATAAACATCTGTTTACAAAGGAAGGTACAGAGTTAACTGCTGATGTGAACTTCAACCGAATTCAAAGTCATTTTACTGGGGACTATTATACTTTGTACAATGATTTTGACGCGTTACAGCAAAGACAATTGGGAGATGTTTCTCAATATTTAATTACTTCTCAATTGGATTTCGAATCGGAAATTTCTGAACGTTTCAGACTTGAAGCCGGTGGAAGATTTAGCATGCGCGATTTCACAAGTCAATACAACAACAGCACTTTGAGCAATGGCATTTGGACCGACATTACATCGCTTTTTGTGAATTATCATTATGTTGATCAAGTGGGTGCTGCCTATACCACTGCCGCATTTGATTTACCTTCTTGGAAAATAAAGACAGGTCTTCGCGCTGAAACCAGCAATTACAAAGGCGAATTGCTTTCTACCAATCAGAATTTTGAGTATCAATATAAACTGAGCCTCTTCCCTTCCCTCTTTGTAACGCGCGTGCTAAGTGAAAAACAAGATGTTCAGTTTGCACTAAACCGAAAAATCAATCGCCCAAGTTTCATGCAACTTCAGCCATTTACTGATTACAGCGATTCATTGAACATTCAACGTGGAAATCCGAATATAAAACCCGAATTCACGCAAACGGCTGAGTTGAGCTGGCAGTGGATTCCGAATAAAAAAAACACCATCATTGTTTCGGCTTATGGCAGGTATACACAAAACGTTACAGTGCGTCAGCAAAACATTGAATACAGTGAAAATCTAGCCGATTCAGTTGTAGTTACAACTTATGAAAATGCGAGCAGTTCTCAGGCCCTCGGATTGGAATTTGTTTCTCGCAACAACTTATTTAAAATACTTGAATTGAATACCAATTTGAATATTTACAACTCGAGTATTGATGGAACAAATTTGGATGCCAACTTAAAAAACAACATCAATTCATTTTGGGTAAAATCTTCATTGAATGTCAAACTGCCGAATGGAAAAGGAAAAATCACCCTTGGTGGAAAAGTGTTTCAATTGATACCGAACAACACATCTATTCAAGCTATGGTTGATTATAGCAGTAAGCGTGCTTTAGAGGTTGGCAGCAGTGAACGCGGAGGCGGTGGTGGTGGAATGGGAGGAATGGGAATGGGCGGTGGCGGTGGCATGTGGGGAGGAAGCACCAACACGGTTCAAGGCTATGTAGAACCAACCTATGGTTTAGATGTTTCGATTCGCAAAGAATTTCTGCAAAACAAAAGTTTGGTTCTTTCATTCAGTGCCACAGACATCTTGAAAACGCGTGTGAATGTCATACACAGCAGCTCTCCTTATTTTGAACAGACTACTTTCAAAAGACGTGATTGGCAAATGTTTCGTTTCACCGTTTCCTGGCGCTTTGGTAAAATGGATGCGCAATTATTCAAGCGCAAAAACATGGGCGGCGGAGAAGGCGGTATGGAAGGGTGATTAATTGTGAAACAAGTTCTGAATGAGCCTGTCAGCATTTTCCAACCCTAGCCATTGATTAACATCAGTTGACTTTTTGAAACGGTTCAATCACAACACTTCACAACGCAGCATTCTGTTCTTCCCCTGAGCATCTTTTTTCAATTCAACCGAAAACCCCTTTTCTACAGCCATTTCACTTGTTGCTTCAGCATACCTTTCATGAAGTTCAAAATAAACAACAGGAACAGGATTCATTTGCAGTGCTTGATTCAATATGGCTTTGTAAAAAATGAAAGGATCTTGATCCTCCACAAACAAAGCCAATTCAGGTTCGTGCTGAGTCACTTTCTTGTCCATACTTTCTTTCTCTTCGAAAGGAATGTAAGGCGGATTTGAAACCAGTATATCAACTTGAGGGAAAGGCAATTCACCCAATGCATCGCCCTGCAGCCATTCAATTTCAGCTTGCAGATCTTGGGCATTCAACTTGGCTATATTCAGCGCTGATACGGAGACATCCATACCCATGCACTTCCATTCGGGTCTATTTTTTTTCACAGCCACCGGAATGATTCCACTTCCCGTTCCAACATCTAACAACACCAAATCTCGCTTCAACTCTGCATCTAAGATCCATTGCACCAATTCTTCTGTCTCAGGTCTCGGAATTAAAACATGACGTGAAACATTGAATTTCATTCCGAAAAAAAAAGC
>JBJTWB010000181.1:0-3348 GCA_046081505.1 Bacteroidota bacterium
ATCAAATCACTCGCACCAACATCGGTGTGGAATGGGATAATAGACAGGTCGAGTGCTCGAGTTCCCTTTCCAACAACACGTTCAGAGTATTGGAAATATACTCGTCTTGGAAGAATTGAAAATCAAGATTGGAAATCTTCAGAAAAATCCAATCTGAAATTAGAATCTCCTCTTCAGTTGGTCAATGGTTTTTTGCAGGTAAACAAGCAAGTTTCGGGGATTGAAGTAAAGGATTCTTCAGAATTGACAGTTGAATTAAAATCGAGAATAGCAACCATTTGGAGTGAAGAGTCTGTGGGTGATGTCTTCTCAAACCTTTGCGAAGAGTTTGCCACCAGTTTGACTTCAATTCGCATTGACAAAAACCAACATGTCAAAGAGCTTGTTGAAATGAATGTATCGTCGGAACACTCCGGAGCGCTCGTTATTCCTGTAATCTATATTTTATGTGAGGCAAATAGTCAGGTTGAATTTTCATTGAAATGGTTGAATGACACCCATGGGAATTTTCATTTACCCTATTTTATTTTCGATGTAAAGGAAGGCGCTCGCCTTTCATTCGACATGTTACAAAATGCCCATGATGAATCGGTTATTTTAACAAGAACCTTGGTGTTGCAGGAGGCGAATAGTACATGCTCTTTAAGCACTATCACTACCAACGCCAATTGGGTTCGCAATGAATTAACATTTCGTGTGAATGGCGAAGGCTCGGAGTCAAATTTGATTGGTGCATACTTTCCAAAACAAGGACAATTTGTAGATAACCACACGTGCGTAGACCATAAAGTGCCAAATTGCTTGAGTAACGAATTGTACAAGGGAGTTCTTTTTGACAACGGTAAAGGCGTTTTTAATGGAAAAGTTTTCGTTCGAAAAGATGCGCAAAAAACGAATGCGTACCAGAACAACGCGAACATTATCATGACTGATGAAGCTCAAATGAACACCAAACCAGAGCTCGAGATTTATGCAGACGATGTAAAGTGTTCTCACGGTACAACCACGGGGCAATTTGATGAAGAGGCCTTGTTTTATTTGAGAGCTCGCGGATTCAGTATGGAATCGGCAAAAATGTTTTTGATTTCGGCATTTACTTCTGATGTTATTTCAAGAATTTCAAATGAACAACACAGAGCATTTGTTTTACTCGAGTTGAAAAATAGAGATTTAATTACCGAATAAATATTCGGTTTAGAATATGAAAAGCCCATTTACTCAAAGCGAAATTATAGAATTGCGAGAGCAATTTCCCATCTTGAGTCAGCAAGTAAATGGATATCCGTTGGTTTATTTTGATAATGCCGCTACAACGCAAAAACCCAAGCGTGTAATAGAAGAGATCGTTCGATATTACTCAGAGTTAAACGCAAACATTCACAGAGGAGCTCATTACTTGGCGAATAAAAGCACCGACTTGTTTGAGGCTACTCGAGAATGTGTGAAAGACCACATTCACGCTAGGCATGCGGATGAAATTATTTTTACTCAAGGGTGTACAGACAGTTTGAATTTGGTAGCATTTTCACTAGGATCTTTTTTGAAACCTGGTGATGAGATTTGGGTAACGGAAATGGAGCATCATGCGAACTTTGTTCCTTGGCAAATAGCAGCTGAACATACAGGAGCCGCGTTTCGAGTAATACCCATTACAGAAAACGGCGAGTGGGATTGGAAATTCATAGAAGAAAATCTGACAACAAATGCGAAGATTGTAGCTTTCAATTGGGTTTCTAATGCGCTAGGCACGGTGAATGATGCGAAACGTATGTGTGATTTGTGCAAGAAGTTGGGAGCATATAGCGTACTTGATGGTGCCCAGGCTATTTCACATTTAAATGTTCATGTCCAAGACTTGGGTTGTGATTTTTTTGCGTTTTCAGCCCATAAAATGTATGGACCAACAGGTTTAGGCGTGTTGTATGGTAAACTGGATTTACTGAATCAAATGCCCCCGTATCGAAGCGGTGGTGAAATGATAAAAGAAGTGCGTGTTGAAGGAACAACATTTCAAAATGCACCTTTCCGATTTGAGACGGGAACGCCGAATATTGAAGCCGTGATTGCTTTTAAAAAGGCATTTGATTTTATGCATGATGTAGGTAAAGAGAAAATGCATCAACACGAGCAATTTCTAACGGATATATGCGAGGATGCGTTGAAAGCGATGCCGAGTCAAACACGTATTTTTGGCAGTCACACAGATAGAATTGGGGTTCTGTCATTTGAAATAGAAGGGGTTCATTCAAGCGATCTTGGTGCATTACTTGATCAGCAAGGTGTTGCAATACGAACGGGACACCATTGTGCTCAACCCATTTGGAATAAATACAAAGTTCATGGATCTGCGAGAGTATCATTCGCTTGTTACAATTCAGAAAATGAGGTTATTTATTTCCATGAGGCCATGAAGAAAAGTTTAAATATGTTGCTATGATTGAAGCCAAGCAGAAAGAAATTATCGAGGATTTTTCGTTTTATGAGAATTGGATGCAGAAGTATGAGCACATTATTGAATTAGCCAAAGAACTTCCGGCACTAGACGAAGATGAGAAAAGCGATGACTTGTTGATTTCAGGATGCCAGTCGAAGGTTTGGTTAAAGGCATTTCTGAATGCAGATGGAACTATGAGTTTGAAGGCAGATAGTGATGCAATAATTACAAAGGGTTTGGTGTCTTTGGTTGTTTCAATTTTCAATAATGAAAAACCTGAGGATGTGGTTTCAGCACGTATTTATTTTGCTGATGAAATAGGTTTATCACAGAATTTAAGTCAAACAAGAAGCAATGGATTTGCAGCAATGGTGAAGCAGATTAAATTATATGCTACTGTTTTTGCATCTCAAAATAAGTTTGAAAATGGATAGAAACGCGCTTACAGACAAAGTAGTTGCAAAACTGAAGACCATTTATGACCCCGAGATTCCAGTAGACAGAATAAATAATAACGGAAATAATATAAAAAGTCGCCTCAACATATTTGCAAAGAAACAAATAAACGCACCAAATATTATGTTAAAGAAATCCTAATTCTAATTGTGCTTCTTGACTCATCATGCTTTTATCCCAAGTTGGCTCCCAAGTAATTTCAACTTTACATGAGGCAACGCCTTCAACACTGGCCACTTTTTCTTCAACTTCGGGAGGCAGGGTTTCAGCAACTGGACAGCTGGGTGATGTAAGAGTCATTGTTATTTTAACCAACGCATCATCTGAAATATCTATTCCATAGACCAAGCCCAATTCGTAAATGTCTACTGGAATCTCGGGGTCATAAATGGTCTTCAGTTTTGCAACTACTTTGTCTGTAAGCGCGTTTCTATCCATTTTCAAACTTATTTTGAGAT
>JBJTWB010000182.1:0-10125 GCA_046081505.1 Bacteroidota bacterium
GATAATCCGGTAAATATTGACTAGTTATGGGAAAGAAATTATTACTTGCGAATGATCATATTGAGGGTATAAATACTTACGCTGTATATCGTCAACACGGTGGATACGCCTCGGTGGAAAAGGCCTTGAAAACAATGACTCCCGATCAAATTGTTGAGGAAGTTAAAACGTCAGGGTTAAGAGGTCGTGGTGGAGCTGGATTCCCTACGGGAATGAAGTGGAGCTTCTTGGCCAAGCCAGAAGGTGTTCCTCGTTATTTGGTATGTAACGCCGACGAGTCTGAACCCGGTACATTTAAAGACAGATACCTCATGGAGCGCATACCCCATCTTTTGGTGGAAGGTATGATCACCGCGAGTTATGCTCTTGGGGCGAACACTTCCTATATCTACATTCGAGGTGAGTATTTTTATGTGGCTCGCATTTTAGAACAAGCTATAGCCGAAGCTTATGCAGCAGGTTGGTTAGGTAAAAACATTCTTGGAACAGACTACTCGCTTGATCTGTATGTTCATATTGGTGCGGGAGCATACATTTGTGGAGAAGAAACAGCATTGTTGGAATCTTTAGAAGGAAAGCGCGGAAACCCACGAATTAAACCACCATTCCCTGCGGTGGCCGGATTGTATAGCTGCCCAACAGTAGTGAACAATGTGGAATCTATTGCTGCTGTAGTACCAATTGTAAATCAAGGAGGAGCAGCATATGCAGCCCTTGGTATTGGAAACAGCAAAGGAACTAAATTAATTTCTGCATCTGGGCACATCAACAAACCAGGGGTATATGAAATTGAATTGGGCTTACCAGTTGAGGAGTTCATTTATTCTGAAGAATATTGTGGCGGAATTCGCAATGGAAAAAAATTAAAAGCTGTAGTAGCTGGAGGTTCTTCAGTTCCAATTCTTCCCACCGAATTAATCCTGAAAACAGCTGCTGGTGAACCACGACTCATGAGCTATGAAAGTTTAGCAGACGGAGGTTTTCAAACCGGAACCATGCTTGGATCAGGCGGTTTCATTGTGATGGATGAAGATACCAGTATTGTAAAAAATCTATACACCTTCTCGCGCTTTTATCACCATGAAAGTTGCGGACAATGCAGCCCGTGCAGAGAAGGTACAGGTTGGTTAGAAAAGGTATTACATAAAATTTTACACGGACACGGTACCCTTGAAGACATTGACTTGTTGTGGGATATCCAAACCAAGATTGATGGCAAAACCATTTGTCCTCTTGGAGAAGCCGCGTCTTGGCCCGTAGCTGCTGCTATTCGCCACTTCAGAAAAGAATTCGAAGATTTCATTAAAAATGGAGAACACGTAAATGATGTAAAGCATTACTATCGCTTGAATAATTTACCTGTTCCAACAAACTAAAGAATACGCTATGCCTAAAGTTACCATAGACGGAATTGAAATTGAAGTACCCAACGGTACAACCATACTGGAAGCAGCGCGCATGATTGGTGGCGATATTGTGCCGCCAACTATGTGTTATTATTCCAAATTGAAAACAAGCGGAGGATACTGCAGAACCTGTTTGGTGAAAGTATCAAAAGGTTCTGAAAAAGATCCACGTCCGATGCCCAAACCCGTTGCCTCGTGCCGCACATCTGTTATGGATGGAATGGAAGTTCAAAACATTACTTCCCCCGAAATTTTAGAAGCGCGCGCCGGTGTTGTGGAAATGCTTTTATTAAATCATCCGCTAGACTGCCCAGTATGCGACCAAGCTGGAGAATGTCATTTGCAAGATTTGGCATACGAGCATGGAAAAGCAGAGACACGTTATGAATTTCCACGTCGTGAATTCGAGAAAAGAGACATTGGAGATAAGATTCAGCTGCACATGACACGTTGTATTCTGTGCTACCGATGTGTAAAAACGGCAGACCAAGTTACAGACGGACGTGTTCATGGTGTTTGTAACAGAGGGGAAGTTGCTGAAATTTCAACCTACATTGAAAATGCCATTGACAATGACTTTTCAGGAAATGTCATTGACGTTTGTCCGGTTGGAGCGTTAACAGACAAAACCTTCCGCTTCAATAGTCGTGTTTGGTTTACGAAACCCGTTGACGCGCACCGTGATTGTCCAACGTGCAGCGGTAAAGTTCGCCTATGGTATAAAGGTGAAGAGGTTGCACGCGTAACTGCAAGAAAAGATAAATGGGGCGAGGTTGAAGAATGGATTTGTAACAGCTGCAGATTCGAACATAAAAAAACATCTGACTGGGTTATTGAGGGACCAAGTAAAATTGATCGTCACTCAGTGATATCGGCAAACCACTATCAAAGTTTGAAAGCTTTGAAATCTACCATTGATCGTCAGCGCGGTGCACTGCCTCACGGTGAAAAAACCGCACTTGGTGATGGTGCATTGAATCCCAACAACGAAGAAAAATAAGAAGTCATGGAAGGTATGTTAATGTATAAAATAATTCTCGCAGTCATTGTGTTCGCTGTTACCTTGGGTGCTGCCGCATACATGACTTGGGGAGAGAGAAAACTAGCTTCTTGGTTTCAAGATCGCATTGGTCCAAATCGGGCTGGCCCCTTGGGATTGCTTCAACCGATTGCCGATGGATTAAAAATGATCTTCAAAGAAGAAATGATTCCCACACATTCGAATAAATGGCTTTTTATTCTTGGCCCGTCTTTTTTCATGCTTACCGCATGTCTCACAGGCGCCGTTATTCCATGGGGAAGCGGATTCAATTCAGATGGCATTGTTTATCCCATGCAAATTGCAGATATCAACATAGGCCTGCTCTATTTGCTTGGTGTTGTGTCCATTGGTGTTTATGGAATTATGATTGGCGGATGGTCTTCGAACAACAAATTCGCTTTACTCGGTGCTCTTCGTGCTTCGTCTCAAATGATTTCTTACGAAGTTGCAATGGGACTTGCTTTGATTGCTTTGGTTATGATGACCGGCACACTGAGTCTTGGAGAAATTGCACAGCAACAAGATGCTGGTTATGCCAATGTGGTATATCAACCTCTTGGTTTCTTAATCTTTATCATTTGTGCATTTGCAGAAACCAACCGTGCTCCTTTTGACTTACCCGAGTCGGAATCTGAATTGGTTGGTGGGTATCATACGGAGTACAGCTCAATGAAACTCGGCTTCTTTTTGTTTGCTGAGTACATTAACATGTTTATCTCGTCTGCTGTAATGGCAACGTTATACTTTGGCGGATACAATTTTCCTTTCCAACATGAATTGGGCTTGGAAGGAAATACACTTGTCATTTTACAAACCTCAGCTCTTTTTATAAAAATACTCATCTTCATTTTTGTATTCATGTGGATTCGCTGGACACTCCCGCGTTTCAGATACGATCAGTTGATGAATTTAGGTTGGAAGGTGCTACTTCCTCTAGCCATTGCAAATATTTTCATAACCGGATTGGTGATGTTCTTCACCGGAAAACTTTCCTAGTCTATGCTGAATTTAACGAATAGATCAAAAGTGGTGGTTCCAACGGAACTTACCCTCATGGAACGCTTGTATCTCCCTGCTATTCTGAAAGGGATGTTTATCACTTTAAGTCACTTGTTTAAGCGAAAAGCAACAGTGAAATACCCAGAACAACAGCGTCCTATTGCCTCTGTTTACCGCGGACAACATGTTCTAAAAAGAGACGATGCAGGCGCTGAACGTTGCACGGCTTGTGGTCTGTGCGCCGTTGCTTGTCCGGCAGAAGCCATTACCATGGAAGCTGCTGAACGAAAAAAGGGTGAAGAGAATTTGTATCGTGAAGAAAAATATGCTGCCACATATGAAATTAATATGCTGCGTTGCATTTTCTGTGGACTGTGTGAAGAAGCCTGTCCGAAAGAAGCTATTTTCTTAACAGATCGAATTGTTCCAAGCTCCTTTACACGGGGTGAAGAAGTTTTTGGAAAAGACAAATTGGTTGAAAGTCTGCAAGAGCGTGTAGATGTGACGAAACGTCAAACGCAAGAAGTGTTGGCATTCAAACAAAACAAAAAACACAAACACAACCAAACCATTCAAGATAAATTAATTCGATGAGCCTAACCGAAATTGCCTTTTACGTTTTATCCTTCCTGGCCATTTTCAGCGGCTTGGCGGTGTTATTCTCTAAAAATCCAGTGCACAGTGTCTTGTACTTGATTGTCACTTTTTTCAGTATTGCAGGCCATTATTTTTTAATGAACGCTCAATTTCTCGCTGCAGTTCACATCATAGTATATGCGGGAGCCATTATGGTTCTCTTCCTCTACGTCATCATGATGTTGAATCTCAATTCAGTTCAAGAAGATAAAATTGCCACGTGGTTTAAAATGGCCGCAGTAGGAGCTGCTGGTATTTTTATGCTTGTAGTTGTTTCGTTAATTGCCAAAACAGATGCGCTTCAAGCAAGCACACCAATGGCAGAAAATGCGGGACTCATTGAAAACCTTGGAAAGGTTTTATACCAAGACTTTCTACTTCCTTTTGAACTTGCCTCAGTATTGTTTCTTGCTGCGATGGTAGGGGCAGTCTATTTATCTAAAAAAGAATTAGCTAATTAATCGAACATGGAAATTTTACCAAACATAACCATTAACCATTACCTCTGGCTAAGCATTACGCTATTTGCAATGGGTATTTTAGGCGTGCTGATAAGAAGAAACGCCATTCTCATGTTCATGAGCATTGAATTAATGTTGAATGCTGTAAACCTAGCTCTCGTAGCATTCTCAAAAATGCATGGAGATACCGATGGACAGGTGTTTGTCTTTTTCATAATGGTAGTAGCCGCTGCAGAAGTAGCTGTAGGTTTGGCTATACTTATGATGCTTTATAGAAACTTGCATACCACAGATACGGATGCTCTTAACCAATTGAAGGGATAGTCATGGAAAAATTTGTTACACTCGTCCCCCTCTTCCCATTACTCGGATTTTTAATTCAAGTCTTCTTCGGAAAAAAATTATCAAAAACAGCGACTACCATTATTGGATCTGGGGTTGTTTTCGCCTCATTCATTGTATCTGTTCTTGTTTTCATCTCACAAGGGCAAGCAACGGACGGCACAGTAGTACATGTATTCAATTGGATATCTGCCGGGTCACTGGATATCAACATGGCGTTTTATGTTGATCATTTGTCTAGTACTTACTTGCTGTTCGTGACAGGGATTGGCTTTCTCATTCACCTCTATTCCAGTGGGTATATGCATGACGATGAAGGATTCAATCGCTTCTTTGCATACTTGAATCTTTTCGTTTTCTTCATGCTCATCTTGGTATTAGGAGATAGCTTAGTTACGCTATTTGTTGGGTGGGAAGGCGTAGGTGTATGCTCTTTCATGTTGATTGGATTCTGGTATAAAGATCACGCGAATAACAATGCTGCGAAAAAGGCCTTCGTAATAAACAGAATTGGAGACTTAGGTCTTATCATTGGAATGATTCTACTTTTTGTTCATACTGGATCATTAAACTATTCTGATTTGTTGGGTGGTGGCTTCGCGAAGTTGTCAAATAGCATGACTTCCTTGATTGCCATCTTCTTGTTTATTGGAGCTATGGGAAAAAGTGCTCAGTTTCCTTTGCATACTTGGTTACCCGATGCAATGGCAGGTCCTACACCCGTTTCAGCATTGATACACGCCGCAACCATGGTAACTGCCGGAATTTATTTGGTTGCACGAAACGGAGAGTTATTCATTCACTCCGAATATGCAGGTCATTTTGTTACCGTAGTTGGTATCATCACGGCATTGCTAGGTGCTACCATTGCCCTGACCCAAAATGACATTAAAAAGGTTTTAGCCTACTCTACTGTTTCTCAATTGGGATTCATGTTCGTTGCCCTAGGAATGGGCGCGCATACCACAGCCGTTTTTCATGTTATTACACACGCCTTCTTCAAAGCATTATTGTTCCTAGGCTCCGGATCAGTCATACACGGTATGGGCGGAGAGCAAGACATTCGACGCATGGGCGGATTGAAAAAATACATGCCAACTACAGAAAAAACGTTCTTGATTGGAACGCTTGCCATTGCAGGTATTTTCCCGTTTGCAGGTTTCTTCTCGAAAGATCAAATTTTGGCTCATGCCTTCGAACACAACAAAATAATTTTCGGCTTACTGGTATTTGCAGCTGCTTGCACGGCCTTTTATATGTTCCGCTTATATTTCCTAACCTTCCATGGAAAATTCCGCGGTACACACGAACAAGAGCATCACTTGCATGAGTCACCATCGACCATGACCATACCGTTATGGATTTTAGCCATTTTATCTATTGTTGGTGGTTTCATGGGCATTCCACATGCCATTGGTCATAGTTTCCACTTACCACACGCCTTAGATAATTGGCTTTCGAATCACAACATTGGAGATCCGGTAATTGCGGCCGTATCTGAGTTAAACGCAGCAATGGAGATTGTTTTGGGTATAGGAACTATGCTCATTAGTATACTCATGATTGCTTGGGCACACACCATATACATTAAAAAGAATACCCCCGTTTTGGAAGATCACGAAATCAAAGACGGACTGCATATTCTTCTTTATAAAAAATACAAGTTCGATGAGTTCTATGATTACATCATCAGAAAACCAATCGATGCTCTTGGTCAAATTTTCAAAGTAGCCTTTGAAAACGCCATTATAGATGGACTCGTTGAAGGAATGGGTTCATTGAGTGTGTGGGTTGGAAAAGGATCACAACTTCTTCATTCTGGAAGAATTGCTTACTACCTACTCACTTTCGTTGTTGGTTTATTGGCCCTTATAAGTTTAATGTTCTAAGAAAAATAAAGACATGTTTACGCTTTTACTTATCATACTCCCAGTGGCTGCCGCACTTGCTGCATGGCTCATGCCTCAGCAATCAAAACAAATATCAGCCGCTGGATCAATCGGAGCATTGATTGTTGCCATAGCGGCAGCAATTTCACTTTCATACGGTCAAACTGAATCTTTGCAATTTGACAGCGGAATTATTCGTGGAATTGGAATGCACTTCGCACTGAGCATCAATGCAAATAGCATTTTGCTTATTCTTCTCACAACTGGTGTTTCTGTTTTCGTAACACTCATACCCAATTGGGAAAATAGATACACAGCAGCTTATCCGTTAATTTCTCTGATGGTAGCAGCCATGACCGGTGCCTTTCTCGCCAGTGACCTCATGTTATTTTACATCTGCTACGAAGTAGCACTTATTCCTATCTATTTCTTTATCTTGTATTGGAGCAAATCTGAAAATAAAAATGCGATTGTATTGAAGTTCTTTGTTTACACGTTGTTCGGATCGCTATTCATGCTTTTGGCATTGCTTTATATTCGACAATTTGCAACAAGCTTTATGATGAGTGACATGATTGCCGCAGGAAAAGCACTCAGCACATCTGAACAAACCTATCTCTTCCTTGCCTTTTTCATTGCATTTGGAGTTAAAATTCCAATTTTCCCTTTTCACACATGGCAACCTAGCACCTACAGCTCAGCGCCTATTGCAGGCACCATGCTTCTTGCTGGAGTTATGTTGAAAATGGCTACCTATGGACTCTTGGTATTCACTGTACCCATGCTTGGGGCGGGTATTTCAAATGCAGATTGGGTACTTTGGATTTGTGTAATCAGTATTCTTTATAGTTCCATTTTGGCTATTTCTCAAACCCGATTTAAATTACTGATCGCTTATTCATCCATTGCACACGTAGGTATGATAGCGCTTGGAGTATTATCGCAAAGCACAGTTGCTCAGGAAGGTGCATTGATTGAAATGGTCTCTCACGGTATTTTGGCGGTAGGACTGTTTTTTGTAGCAGATATGCTAGAGAGACGATATGGTCACGATGATATGACAAAAATGGGAGGTATACGTGAACATCACAGTTTGTTTTCTTTCTTATTTTTTGTTATTGTCATGGGCTCCGTTGCTCTTCCATTGACAAGTGGTTTCGTTGGTGAGTTTTTACTTTTACAAGGCATTGGCTCACACTCATTAGGCATGGCCTTATTGGCGGGTTTCACCGTAGTTTTTGGTGCTGTGTACATGTTGAGATCATTCCAGCAAGTAATGCTTGGAACTTCGCCACAATCGGCCCCATTCACAGCACTGCAAACAGCAGAAAAATGGCTGTTAATTGCAATTGTTAGTTTGGTGATACTTATTGGAGTATACCCCAATGTTCTGATGGATATCGTTCACAAAGCCCAACACTTAAGTATTAAATAAGATGAAAGAATTATTAATTACCGCGTTATTAGGAATTGGAGTTTTAGCCTTCGATATAGTCAATCTTCGGAAGCTTGTTCTTCCACTTATTTTGTTGGCCTTGGCAGCATTGGTAGGATGCATTGTTTGGGATTGGAATACAACAGAAACACCTTTCAATCAGATGATGCTCATTTACGAAAAAGGAAGTCTTGCTTCCCTTGGTGTTTTTTCAATTGTGCTTTTCTTTTGGTTCATTCTTTCCTCTAGCTATTTCAAATTGCATTCAGGAAAAACAGACTTATATGCATTGGTAGTTTTCAGTTTTTGTGGCGCAGGATTGATGGCTGCATTTGGTAATTTGGCTATGCTTTTTTTAGGTGTGGAAATTCTATCTATTCCGGTTTATGTATTGGCCGCCAGTAATAAAACCGATCTAAAATCGAATGAAAGTGGCTTCAAATATTTCATAATGGGTTCAGTTGCATCGGCCATATTGCTTTTCGGAATTGCCTTTATTTATGGGGCTACCGGGTCATTTGATCTTGCAACAATTGCCTCATTTTACCAAGGAGAAGAACCTGTGCTTCTTTTTAATCTTGGTTCCCTTTTTATTTTCATTGGATTTCTTTTTAAGATTTCCGCAGCACCATTTCACATCTGGACTCCAGATGTATATCAAGGTGCTCCAACTTGGATTACAGCATACATGTCTACCATAGTAAAAGGAGCTGCAGTTGTTGCTTTATTCAAATTATTTGAAGGCCCTTTTGCAGCTTTCACACAAGCGCATCAAAGTACGCTTGTTATTCTTGTTATTGGTACGCTCATACTTTCAAATACGGCGGCTCTTTTGCAAAAAGACACCAAAAGAATGCTCGCATATTCCAGTATCTCACACGCAGGCTTCTTACTTGCTATGCTCATTGGAAATGCTTCACTGCAGTTGGTTTTATTCTACATCTTGTCATACAGTGTTGCCTCTCTCATCGCTTTCGGTGTGCTAAAAGAAGTTGAAATTACAGGAGAGGAAGGTATCAAAGGGTTGTACAGAAGGAATCCTGTTCTCGCCGTTGCCTTCACCATTGCGCTGTTGAGTATGGCTGGCATTCCGCCCCTTGGTGGATTCATAGCGAAGTACTTCGTAATATCTCAGGTGTTGGGAGCAAATCAAATAACACTAACCATTGTTATGGTTATTACCTCTGCTATTGGTGCGTATTACTACCTACGATCTTCGCTCCATGTATTCGAAAAAATCTCGAATGCAGGACGAATTGTTTTACCTGCAGCTGTTAAACTGACCTATGTGTTTCTTACACTAGCTCTGATTGCTTTAACTGTAGCAGCTGGATATTTGCACTTGCTGTAAGCTTACAGGAGATGTTTGAATAACATCCTCCATCACATAATTATTTCATTTATGGAAATAATAAAAACCAAGTCGCTTACATTGATTCAAAGTGAACAAATTAATGCACTTTGGAATTCTGAATATCCCGTTAAACTGAAAGATCGCTTTTCAATTTTACTCGAAGGAACAGCCTGGTATAACCATTTTTTGATAGAAGACGCGAATCGTTCAATCATCGCTTGGGCGGTTATTTTTGAGCATACGGAACAGATTCGTTTTTCCATTATTGTCTCACAACACCATCAAGGAAAAGGTCTAGGCAAATTACTTCTTGACCAATTAAAATCTCAATACAACGAATTCTACGGATGGGTCATTGATCACAATGATGATCTTAAATCGAATGGTACGAACTATATCTCTCCACTCCCGTTCTATGTAAAACAAGGATTTGAAATTATCCCAAATAAACGCATAACATCTGAAATGATACAAGCTGTTTTGGTTGGGTGGAAAAAGTAAAAATAATTGAAGTTGAAAATTAAAATGCAAGACCCAATCATCTACAACGAAGCACCAAAG
>JBJTWB010000183.1:0-3136 GCA_046081505.1 Bacteroidota bacterium
ATATGGTTGATTTTGTAAAAATCAATGCAGTACAAATTCGGTTTATTGAGGAAATGCCTGTCAACGGTAAAGCTTACCGACATGCAGAAAAATGGAGTGCTCTTCGCATTCAAAATGAATTAAAACGCATTTTACCTGACCTTGTAACGGAACCTTTTCTTCCGAATGCAACAGCTCAAATTTACTCGAGCCAATCATTGAAAGGAAGCATTGGAGTAATAGCGGCCTATACTCGATCGTTCTGTGGCACATGCAATCGACTCAGAATTACACCTGAGGGATTTGTTAAAACATGTCTTTATGCCCCACCTTCACTTAATCTAAAACAATTGATTCGTGAAAAAAGAAACAATTTGGAAATCATACATCTGTTACAAGCGGCATGTTTGAACAAACCCATGGATGGTTTTGCAGCTGAAAGCATGCATGCATCAGATAACTTTCAAAGCATGGCCACTGTTGGAGGATAATTTATGAAGCAACTCATTCATCCAGAAGAGGCCTTTCAATTGATACAACAGCATTGGCCAAAGAAAAGAACACATCGTGTTCCTCTTTTGACGGCCTCAAATTGCATCTTATCCGAGGCTATTTTCTTAGACCGCGACCAACCACCGTTCGATCGAGTAATGATGGACGGATATGCGCTACGCCTTGAAGATTGGGATTTGGGAATTCGAACATTTCACGTTTCAAGTATCCAGTCTGCCGGAGAGCCCGCACACACTCTTGAGAAACAGAATGCTTGCATTGAGATTATGACTGGAGCAGTGCTGCCACATCATTGCAACGTGGTTATTCCGTATGAAAAATCAAAGCGAGATGATGCGTCAGTTACTTTCAGTGAATTGAACGTTGTTCCTTTCCTCAATGTGCATCAAAGGGGAACCGATCGAAAAAAGAATGAACGTATTTTAGACGAAGGCACTTGCATTGGTCCTGTTGAAATAGGAATTCTAGCGGCAATTGGTATGCTTAACGTTCCCGTTTATTCATCGATACAAATTGCAGTTGTTGCTACTGGGAATGAGTTGGTTCAAGTTCATGAAACACCTCTAGATCATCAAATCCGTTCTTCCAACAAAGAAACACTTACGGTTTTGCTAGAGTCTCATGGTGCACATGTATCGCATTTCCACTTGCCAGACAGCGAACAATGTTTGCAGCAGTTCATTCAGAATGAAATGAATCATTTTGATATGGTTTGTTTTACTGGCGGCGTCTCCATGGGGAAATATGATTTTTTACCTCAGTCTTTAGCTAACCAAAAAGCGGAACTACTTTTTCATGGAATTCAACAGAAACCCGGAAAACCCATGTTAGCTGCAAAACTGCGAAACACCCTTATTCTTGGATTACCTGGCAATCCTGTTTCTGTCATTCACTGCGCAACTCGATATGTTTTGCCCCTTTTAAATTCAAAGGTGGAAACACTTGTCTTAGATCAAGAAATACAAAACAATTCCAATTTAGTGCACTTCAAACCCGTGAAACGAAAAAACAATTGTGCACAGGTCATACACCAAAACGGATCTGGAGACTTTATGGGGGTACTGGGTATGGACGGATTTATAGAAGTTCCCGCGAATACAATTTTGACTTGTGGTGCTCCTGTAACTTTTTTTAGTCTGTATCCACAGCGGTAAGTGTCCAAACTTCGGGTTTGTCATTGAACAATGCCTTTGTTTTGGGCCAAATTTCTCCGAAAAGTGAACTTGACCTGTAGGCATCCAAATCAAGAATACTGGTCCATTTGCTGTATGTAAAATAGATGACAGACTTTTCAGCCTCTGTGCGCAAAGCCTCTAGATGCAAACAGCCTTCCATTGCACGAATATGTGCGTTTTGTAAATGAAAAAGCTTCAAAAAAGCCTCTTCATTTTCTTTTGCGAAAGACAATTTAACTATTCGTGTCACCATGAAAATCTATTGTTACTGTATCAACCAAATTCAATGTCATTAATCGGCTCAAATTTCCTGCTTTCTCACCGCCCTGATCTAAATTCATTGTTGCAATAAGCAAGTTGTTTTGTCCCCATATAGCGACTTCCTTACCCAATTTTACATCACCAAAACTGTTGTGAAATTTTGTAATGCTTGTATTGGCTTTTAACTGCATGGCAAAACTTCTACCCTTACAATAGAAATCAAATTCATCTTTGGTTATGTTGAAATATAAATTTCCATAGTGATCAATATAAAACACCTGAACCAAGAGTTGCGTGCCATTGTAGTATGGTTCCAATCCTTTTGAATCATTGATGAAATGATCTATCGGTTTGGTCCACCCCTCAAAAGAATCGCCTCTTGAAATTCGGGCCGCTGCTTCACTCATGATTCCACTCATTGGAAATTGAGTTGAATCGGCCTCTGGTAAATCAATAGCATACAATTTCATTTCACTCCGATCAATTCTTGGAAATGCCATGGGAATTAAACCATTATCTGCAGTTACAACATACCTATTTTGAAACTCGACGATGAGGTGGTTGGTCCCTTTTTCAAGGTAACTATCAACGCCATTCAAATGAACAGTACCAAAAGGAAACTCATTCCAAATACTCCTTAACAAAAAAGCCGCATGGTCAACCTGACTCGTACCTACAACATGAGAAACATCAACGGGTATGCAAGTTGGATTGGCATTCAATAGCCTCGCCTTGACCAAAGACACATAGTGATCTTTCAATCCAAGGTCGGAAATGAGGGTAATGATTGACATTCGGTTGATATATTTTACAAAATTCCAATGAAATGAATCTTGTTTTGCCAATGAATCACTTATTTTCGGCACAATCAATTGTGAAAAACCTTTGGCTGAAAAAGAAATCTACCTCCCTGCAATCGATCCGATAGAATTTTTCGGACCGAACAATGTCAAATTTAAATTCGTTCAATCGAAATATCCCAAACTCAAGATCATGTCAAGAGGCAATATGATCAAGGCGTTGGGAAGCGATGAAGATCTTCAAAAATTAGATGATTTTCTCACGCTCATTTTCTGGCATATTGAAAAATATAATTCACTTACACTTCAGCAATTGGAGCGCATTGCGCTGGGCGAAAGTGAAACTCCAGTTGGTGTTGCCAGTTCAGATGTTTTGGTTTTTGGTCCAGGTGGAACAAAGGTTACCGC
>JBJTWB010000184.1:0-3562 GCA_046081505.1 Bacteroidota bacterium
TTTTGCTGAACGCATCACACGTAACGCAATCTCTCCTCTGTTGGCAATAAGTATCTTCTTCATGTTGCAAAAATGAGAAAAGACAGCCTTGAAACTATTTTTTCTTTTTCTTTTTCTTCAATTCTTCCTGTTTTTTCTTCAATGAATCGGCTGGAGTAAGTAGAATCTCTTTTTCTGTTAAGGTTTTTGATTCAATGGATTCAGTCTGAATGAAATTGTCATCGGAAGGGGCTACATTAGGCATGGCTGGTGCTTGATTTAAATTGCTGTTGGACTCAGATTTGATTTGAATGACTCCATCATTTTCTGGATACGGCACATCTTGAACTGCTTCAACATCATGAAGGTTGTCTGCGTTTTCAACTTCAATAATGGCATTTACAGGTGGTTCATTCAAATTCAGTTCAGCCAGGGGACGCTCTTTCATTTCCAATGTATTTTGATTCGAATTGGCTTCCGATTGTATAGTATCTGAAAATGACTTCAATTCTTCTCTTGTTGCAGCGGCCAACACAACCGAATCATTGGGTTGTTGAATGGTCAGCCAAACGCCGGAAAGAATAAGTGCCACTGAAGCCATAGCGAGGCTCATTTGCCCGAATGTATTGAGATTCATCCACCACGTGCGCAAACTGTTCAACCAAATGGTGAATGCATTTTTTTCTTGTTTTTCTTTTTTGAATTGATTGCGAAGGTTTTTCCAAATGTGTTTTGGAGGGTCTTGCATGTCCATTTCTTCCGATTCAATTGAAAACCACAATTGTTTCAACTGATTGAATTCTTCCTCTGAAGAAATGTGCTGCAACACAAATTCTTTTTCATCGGGAAGTAATTCCGAAAAGGACTTGTTCTTAATGAGAACCTCAATATCATTGGGTTGGTAGGTGGGGTTGGTTTTCGTATTCATGACAAAATCAGAATAAGCAGCACGGTTAATAATTCTTTATAGTTGGCGAGTTGTAGGTTCAATTCTTTGATGGCATAAAACAATCTTGACTTCACCGTTCCTTCAGATATTCCTAAAGACTCAGCTATTTCCGAGTTTGACAGATCTAAAAGGTAGCGCATTTCAAAAACAGATCTCTTGGGTTCATCTAAATCTGAAAGGGCTTTTTGTAAAGCAGAATGAAATGTCTTTTTATCGACCTGAGCTATGCGGTCTTCTGTTGTAGAAATTGGAATATCGAGTATGGCTTCAGACCGAACCTTCATTTTGGCGTATTCATTTTTGCATTGGTTATTGGCAATGCTATAGATCCACGTTTTGAATGATTTATTCGAGTCGAAATTTTGGGCATATCGATACACTTTAGTGAAAATTTCTTGTGTGAAGTCTGCAGCCAATTCCTTGTCCTTTTTCAGCATTCGCAGGAAATAGGAGTAAATCAATCGCGAATATCTTGAATACAAGACTTCAAATGCTCGTTCATTGCCTTGTGCAATGCGCTGCATGAGTTGCTCGTCTGTAAGCGATTCTATGTCTTTCGATTTAGAAAAAATCATTTCAAGATTTCATTTTTAGGTGGTACAGTTGTCAATTCATTTGGTTCACGAATCGATAAAAATCGTGTTCGAATTTCATATAGCATCATGGCAGTTGCCCCCCAGATATAATGCTTTTCGAAGGCAATGGCTGGAATCTTTCTCAATTCTTTGGTTGGGAAAATCTCAATTTCATGCTGCGTTATGATTTCTTTTTGCAAGAGGTGGTCAAGAGGCACATGTATTATTTCAGCAACTTCATGATTGGGTATTACAGGTGGAAGTTGGTTCAGAAAACAGATATACGGTTGCACCAAGAAATGACTGGGTGGAATATAGAGTTCTCGAAGTGCAAAGAATGAATTATTCAATTCAATCTCAAGCCCCAACTCCTCATGAACTTCACGAATCGCCGTATCTAAAAGCGTTTCATCACTCGAATCTCTTTTTCCCCCCGGAAATGCCATTTGTCCGCTATGTACACCCGCATAAATGGGGCGTTTAATTAGAAGCACATGTGGTCTGTTTTCTACGAGATGTACAATAATAAGTACTGCGCTCTCACGGGGAATAGGAGTCATGAACCGAGCTTCCTCAGCGGTTTTTCGAATGTAAATATCCAATTCTCGAAATTCGCCATGGTTCAATGGCAATTGGAATGCGCGCTGCAATTGTGAGATGTCCATATCTTTGAGTATGCCAATTTACAGACTAAACGAAGAACTTTGGTTTCCACCTCCAAGTGAATTTGAAGATGACATAGTTGCAGTTGGTGGTGATATCACTCCTCAGCGCGTTTTGTTGGCAGTGCATTCAGGAATTTTTCCATGGTACAGTGAACCCAATGAGCCCATGTGGTATTGCCCGTTGGAGCGCTGCGTTTTTCCAATTCAATCTTTTCGTGTTGCAAAATCTGTTATTCAAACGGCTCGGAAAATGAAATGGACTATAACATTTGATCAGGCTTTTCATGAGGTAATTCAACTGTGTTCAAGTTGGAAAAGGGAAGGTGAAACATGGATTTTTCCAGAAATAAAAGTAGCTTACGGTGAATTGCATGAGTTAGGATTTGCACATAGCGTAGAAGTATGGCAAGAAAATGAGCTTGTAGGAGGTCTTTACGGTACATCATTAGGAAAAATGTTCAGCGGTGAAAGCATGTTCAGCAAGGAGCCAAATGCATCTAAGTTCGGGCTAGCTTGTCTGATTCATCATTTAAAAAAATATGATTTTTTAATACTCGATGCGCAAGTAGAAAACGAACATTTAATGTCGTTGGGAGCTCAATTGATTGATCGAGATGCATACTTTGAGAAGTTAAAAGAGACTCAAAAATTTCCAACAAATCGAGGAAAATGGGATTTTGAATTAAACCAATTCAGTGAACTGCGCTCATAATTATGATGAATTCTCAAGAAAAAGAAATAGTTCGTTTATTAACATCTGAAACGGGTGTGAATGAGGGATTTCAAAAACTTCTTGATGCATATCAAAAGCCGCTTTATTTTTTTGTTCGTCGATTATTGCTTAGTCATGACGACACACATGATGTATTGCAAGATTCTTTTGTTCGAGTATTGCATGGTATACATTCTTTTAAAGGTGAGAGTCAATTATCAACTTGGCTACATACCATTGCTTACCGAGAAGCCTTGAAGCACTTGAAGCGAAAAAAGAAAAAAAATCTAGTGGAATTGAATGAGGAAATATGGAATTATATGGAACAATTGGAAGAGGATATTTACTATTCCGGTAACCGAATTCAATTGATTTTACAGGCATGCGTGGCAGCACTTCCAGAAAAGCAACGGGCAGTATTTGTGATGAAATATTATGAAGAAAAGAAATACGATGAAATTGCAACAATAACAGGCACTTCAGTTGGTGCCTTGAAAGCGAGTTATCATCATGCCGTTGAGAAAATTAAAGCAACCTTAGAGAAACAAAAATTAGATTGGAAAGAATATGAAACCACAACAAAATGAGGATTTAAAGGTTCCTGATCAATATTTTGACAATGTAAAATTGCATTGGCGAAATGTTTTAGAAATTGAAGATGGTGCACGTTTAAATGCATCTC
>JBJTWB010000185.1:0-14844 GCA_046081505.1 Bacteroidota bacterium
TGCTGTGTGCGTCTCTAATGAGTGGCATCCAGCACAAAATTCAGATTGTGATACTTTGTGATTTCCAAGTGGCAGGTAACCCACAAAGCTTTGCATAGCCGCTTCAAATATGGGTGTTTGTTGTTCTTCAGAAACATATGGGCCATAAATGGTGTCTCTGTGATAGAAGAGTTCACCACTGAAATGAGTACCCAAACCTTCCATTTTTTGTTGGTGACAAGCCCCACAGTTCACCCCATCTCGTGCCAATGAGTCGTTATCTAATTCAAGAAGCGAATAGTTTGGGTTTCCGTTCAGCAATTGATTGGTATATTTTCCCACAGGGGCGTGGCAAGAAGTACACTTATTTATTAATTCTTGAGCGTGACTTGGATTGACTAATATTTCGTGTTCAATCTTCGCTCGCCAAAATGGATCTTTTGCACTGTTTGCCATCATGGTGGCTCTCCAATTCGTTGCAGGACTTACATCCTCTCCTTCTTGGGTTATATTGGCGTAATCCACAGGGTCATCTCCATGACATCCTCCGCATCTTCCAGAACCTGTAAAAAATGTATTGTCTCCTACCGGTAGATTGGTTCCATTCATCATTTTCTCCATGTCTTCTTTCGAATGATATGGCACTGGTGTGGGGGTATCAGACCACGATATACCCATGAGGGAAACAAGCAATACGAGTGATGCTCCTGCAACTAAAGATTTGCGTTGAGCTAAGATGTAGAATACGTGCATGAACCTAAACAATTTTCAGTTCATGCAAGATAGAGGTCAAGAACCTTAATCAAAAAATTTTTAATCAAAATAATTTAATAATTCTTGCAATGATGATGGAAATCATTAGTGTCCACCGCCAGAAGTGGCTTCGAGTGAGATATTTTGTTTTTTCAAAATACCACCAACGCGATATGCGTAAAAGGCAAGGTAAGCGAAGCAGGCTACACCAACCCAGTACGAGTGCTGAATTCCCAAATGATTATCTGCCAAATATCCCTGAAGTACAGAAATAAAACCACCACCCATAATCATCATCACCAAGAGACTTGATCCGGTATTGGTTTTATCACCCAATCCGGCAATGCCCAAGGTGAAAATGCATGGCCAAAGGGTACTACAGAACAAGCCAACGCCAATAAAACTGTAAACGCTTATCATTCCTTCAGCGAAAATTCCTGTTATTAGAGCTCCTATTCCAAGTAAGGAATAGGTCAGTAGCTGTTTAACAGGATGGCCCCCAGTAATGGCATCAGCCGCGCTAAGTAAGATGACAAGAAAGAGATAAGGATAAAATTGTGTTACGTCATGACCTGCTATGACATTGACCAAAGCAAAGATTGAAAATGCAACGAAAGGAAGTAGGAGACTCAATCTCGTTTTAGCTGATTCGCTAATGTTGAAAGCACCCGCGGCAGAAGTCCAACGACCTATCATAAGACTTGCCCAAAACAACGATACAAAGGGAGCAACAGCTTCCTTGGGAGTGTTTAGTTTTTGCTTCATGAATTCAGGAAGATTGCTTGCTGTTGAAACTTCAACACCAACGTAGACAAATATGGCAATCATTCCCATCCACAATTGTGGATACTTCAACGTCTGAGAAATACTTGTTCCTTCGCTCGATGAGTTTTCAGAAGCTATTCGATCAGGCACAGAACTAAATTTAAAAAATATAGCTGCTAATATGAAAGCCGCGCCAAGAACGAGATATGGAATTTGAACAGATTCTAAATTCAAACTAGACTTCTCACTTCCCAACGCACCGAAAATGGCAAAGCTCACAATGACAGGTCCAATGGTTGTACCTACATTATTAATGCCTCCTGCTAGGCTTAGTCGCATGTTGCCTTTGGTAGGGTCACCCATTTGAATGGCCAACGGATTTGCAGCAATTTGTTGAAGCGAAAAACCAAGGCCAACGGTGAAAAGTCCTGATATAAGTAAAATGAATGAAGATGAATTTGAGGCAGGAATGAACAGGAGCGTTCCAAGTGCTGAAATAATGAGACCTAATGCAAGACCATTTCGGTATCCTAGAGAATTGAGAATGTCTTTCTTCAGGATGAATGAAATTAAAAAGTATAGAAGAGAACCAACAGTGTAGGCTACATAAAAGGCAAACGATATCAATTGCGATTCGAGTTGACTGAGCTTGAGAGCGTCTTTAAAAACAGGAATGAGAATATCATTACTTGCTGCAACGAATCCCCAGAAAAAGAAGATTACGACTAATGTTGCAAATGCACCTTTAGGAGCTTGTTTCATCGGATAATTATTGAATGATTAAGGTTTTGGTTTCAATGCTTGTGGCATTGGAAATACGAATGCAATATACACCTTTTGGAAAGGTTGAAATGTTTATCCTATTTATTTCTCCCGTGATTATTTGACGAAGTACAATCTGACCGGAAGAATTTATGAGTTCCAATTGCTTGGGTGAAGGTGTTGAGAAGATTTCTACTGATTGACCCGTGGCCGGATTTGGAAACACCGATGTTTCATTTGAGTTTTCTAAGACTGAAATGTTCGGAGGACATGCGTTACAACTTTGCCAACAAACAGTGTCAATTGCGATACTTGAAGTTAAGTTAATCAATCGATTTGTGAATGTTCCGTTTGTTAATGTGCAGCTACTTCCTGGTATGAGTGTTTCTGCGTTGGTCCAATTATCTGTTGAAAATTTATACTCATAGTTTCCAGGAAGAAGGGACAATGTGGTTTCCCAGATTTCATCACCATTGGCATCGGTCATGGGATTGCAGTTTCCACACCAATTGTTGAATGTTCCATTGACCTCTGGAGTTGCATATGTTCCGGTAAAATCATTCATGTCAAGTTGAAAAGTGATGTCAACGGGAAGAATTGTTTCTTGACAATTCGTGCAACTTCCATAACAAACTGCAGGCAGAACCATATCCTGACCTACATAAATAGTCCGATTGGTATAACCAAAGTTTGTTGTAGTGCATGAGGATCCGGCGAGTAAATTTTCTTGTTCAGTCCAGTTATCAAATGAATATTTATATTCATACGATCCAGTATTCAGTGGAATAGTAACCTCCCAAATATTATCACCGTCGGGATCACTCATGGGAGCGCAATTGCCACACCAATTGTTGAATGTGCCATTTACCTCAGGAACAGAAAAATTACTCGTAACGTTTGACATGTCGACCTGAAAAGTAACGTTATTTAAAGCTGCCGTTTCTTGATAGACACGTATGTAATCGATCTCCATTGTTGCAGGAAAAAAAGTACTTGCATTAGGAGATCCTGGCCAATTCCCACCAACAGCAATGTTCATGATCAAGAAAAAAGACTGATGAAACTCTTCCGTACTATTTACGTTATCCGTAATATTCGCACTGTGGTATTCAATATCATCAAGGTACCATCGAATTGTGGTATTATCCCAAATGACACTGTACGTGTGAAATTGACTTGCATCGCAAACCGCAGACCCACCCCAATAGGCGTGTCCTCCAGCATCCCAATGCATGGTTCCGTTGATTTCGGGGCTATTGTTTATGTGTTCAACAATATCAATTTCTCCGCATTGAGGCCAATTCACGGCATCTATATTCTGGCCTAACATCCAGAAGGCAGGCCAAAGACCCTGACCCAATGGCATTTTTATTCGTGCTTCAATTTTTCCGTATTGAAAAGAAAATTTATTTTTTGAAATAATTCTCGCGGACGAATAATTACTTTGACCTATGTTTTGTTGTAGCGCATGAATTTTCAACGAACCACTTGACACTTGACTGTTGTTTGTGGAATTGGTATAAGATTGAAGTTCATTGTTTCCCCAACCATTAAAGCCAGTGCCAATCTCGTGAGTCCAGTTGCTTGAATTGATGGAATTTCCATTGAATTCATCGGCCCAAATGAGCTGCCAGGATTGACCTTGAGCTAGGAGAAAACCTAACCCAAGAATCAATACTGAAACTATTTTTTTTATCATTTCTCAATGAGAAGTTTTATCGATTTCAACTCTGAATTATTTTGAAGTTGAAGTTGATATATTCCTTCTGAGTTGTTACCAAGTGATAATTTGAAGTTGTTTTGATTTGAAATTCCACTTTGAACAATTCGTCCACTCATATCCAAAATGGTATAATTGATTGGCAATGCCATTTCAGATATTACATTCAATATGCCATTGGTTGGATTCGGGTAAACGGTCACTTGAGCTCCCAATTCGCTCACAGCGCCACAATCAAGGGTTATTGGATTGTTTGATGTAATTGGGAAGGGAACTGGAGGGAATTCGGTGGAAGTAACCATTCCATTTGCTACGTTACCATACAAGGTCAAAATATTTCCGAAAATATCTTCAGCTAAAATTTCCAATGTAAAGGTTGAATTGTTCATTGTATTGAGGTATCCGCCAATTGGTAATCCTGAATTGGTTTCTACGGTGTCTGTCTCTAAACCATTATCGAAAATTACAGAGCCGCTAATGATACCATTCACATACATGTTCACAGAAATGATCCAGTTTTCACATTTTCCACTTGAATAAAAATAGAAGTTGTTGTCAGTCACTGATTCGCAAGCATTGCAACTCGCCCAACATACCGTTTGCAGTGTGGTGTCTGAAGAAAGTGTTAGGCTTCTGTTTGTGAAGCCATTGGTTGTAATGGTGCAAGACATGCCTGGTGTAAGCACTTCTTGCCCGGTCCAAGCATCATGTGAAAACTTGTATTCGTAGTTGCCAGGTAACAGTGTAATGGTAGTTTCCCAAACGTTATCGCCGTCTAAATCTGTAAGTGGGTTGCAGTTGCCACACCATCCGTTGAAAGTTCCGTTCACTTCTGGTGTAGTGAAGGTGCCTGTGTATTGTGACATGTCAACTTTGAAGGTTACGTTAACTGGAATGGCGGTACTTCCGCAATCAGAGCAGCTAGACCAACAAACTACAGGAAGGGTAATGTCTGAATTCACTGCCAACGAACGATTGGTGTAACCAAAATTAGTAACAGTACATGTGCTGCCTTCCAATAAAGTTTCTTGTCCAGACCAGGTGTCGTAAGCAAATTTGTATTCGTAATTACCAGCTGAAAGAGGTATTGTAATTTCCCAAATGTTGTCACCGTTTGCGTCAGTCATTGGGGCGCATCCACCGCACCATCCGTTAAAATTACCATTCACCTCTGGTGTGGTGAATCCAGTTACGTTTTGCATGTCAACCTGGAATGTAACGTTGTAGGTTACTGCATAGGTACATGAACCGTCATCTTCTGTAGCAGCAGCATTATAGTTGGTTGCTGTTGGATCTGTGCAACCAGGAACAACTGCTGGAGTGTAACAATTCAATTCAATGTTGTCAATGAGTAATGTTCCACCAGCACCAACAAAAGCTCCGGCAGCCATGTTGAAATGCATGCGGAAAAGGGTTGCAGCACCAACGTTATTGAAAACGAAAGAGTAGTGGGTCCATGTATTGGTATTGATTCCCGCGTTTTGAATATCGAATGTATTGGTTACTCCTGTACCAGGGAATTCTGTTTGCAAATGCAAAGCTGTGCCTGTAAGCGCAGTTTCGGCCTTCACATCAAATGCCAATTCAATTGTATTGTTTCCGTTGTAATTCAGAGTGTTGTTCAAGTATTCGAATATGTATGCTTTTCCAATGGCGGGTGAGGTATTGGTTCCACTTATTCTCATGGCGCCCGTTGCACCCCAAGAAAGACTGGCTTCTGGGAGCGTAGCGTCTGCCAGCGGTGTCCATCCGTTCAATGCCGTGTTATCATCAAAGTTTTGCGTAAACAAGTCACATGGATCAGGCAGAATAGTGCCGCAAGCCACACATTGGCCATAGGTATCATTGAATGTGCTTCCAATGACTCCTAATCTATTGGCGTATGTTGCATAGTCTGTAACAGGAGCACATGTTCCACCTGCTTGAACATCGTCAATTAAATTTTCTTGAGACGCCCAACCGTCAACCATATACTTGTATTCTATATTTCCAGCAGCGAGTTCAACACTTCCAGTGAATACACCATCACCATCACCATCACTCAGTAAATTGTAAGATTCAGCACCACACCATCCGCACCAAGGACCAGTTACATATACATGGGTGAAGTTCACATCAGAGCAATCCATGTCCACATGAAAGGTTGTTGAATACGTACAACTGCCATTATCTGTATTTGCGAACGAGTCATAATTCGCAGCATTCACATCTGTGCAACCTAGAATTGGTGTTCCACAAACAACGCATTGTCCGTATGTGTCATTGAATGTACTTCCAATAGCACCTTGTCTATTGGCATAAGTGGTATAGTCTGTAACAGGAGCACAAGAAGCTCCATTTTGCATGTCATCTACTAGGTTTTCTTGAGAAGCCCAATTGTCTAACATGTATTTATATTCAATTGAACCTGCTGGAAACGGAAGAGTCAACGTGAAAACACCATTGCCATCTGCATCGGTTAAAACATTGTACGTCTCAGCACCACACCATCCGCACCATGGACCAGTAACGTAAACATTCTGAAAATTAACATTAGCGCAAGTCATTTCTACATTGAAGGTGGTATTGAACAAGCATGTACCGTTGTCAATATTTGCTTGTGCGTTAAAATTTGAAGCACTTGGGTTGGTGCATCCTTCAAAAAGACATGTGCCGTCATTCACATTCGCATTGGCATTGAAATTCGTTGCAGATGGATTTGTGCAACCTGGAAATAAACATGTGCCATCATCAGTATTCGCATTCGCGTTGTAGTTGGAAGCCGACATATCGGTACATCCTGAAATGATACAGCTGCCGTCTTCAATGGCAGCGCTGGGATTGTAATTGTCTGCAATTGGATTCGTACAACCGGAAATAGGTGCAACACATGCCGCGCAAGATTCCCAACAAACTAGGTTGAGCGTGGTAGGCCCCGAGATGGTTGCCACGCGGTTGGTAAAACCGTTGGTTGTTATTGTGCATGAAGATCCGGCAGCCAAAGTTTCTTGTCCTGCCCAATTATCATGAGAGAATTTATATTCGTATGTTCCCGTTTGTAATGGTAAAGTTACCTCCCAAATGTTATCGCCATTCGCGTCTGAGAGCGGGTTACAGTTGCCGCACCAGCTGTTGAAAGTTCCACTAACTTGGGGTGTTGTAAAGTTTCCAGTGTATTGATTCATGTCAACTTTAAACGTAACGTTAACAGGAGGGGCACTGCAAGCAGAACAAGATCCCCAACATACAGCACTAAGGGTGGTTGGCCCCGTAACATTTAATGTTCTGTTTGTGAAGTTTCCTGTTGTTACAGTACACGCAGAGCCTGCGACTAAGTTTTCTTGAGTTGTCCAGTTGTCAGCAGCGAATTTGTATTCATACGTTCCCTGTTGAAGGGTAATTGTTTTTTCCCATATACCATCACCATTTGCATCGGTCATTGAAGCGCAATTGCCACACCAGCCGTTAAAAGTTCCGTTTACTTCTGGAGTTGTGAAACCAGATTGTTGATTCATATTTACTTTAAAGGTCACGGGATAACTTGGTAGTGCCTGGGCGCATGATGTACAAGCACCGTAACATACTATAGGTAACACAACATTTCCTGTTACAGCTAACGTTCTATTTGTAAAACCAGAGGCAGTTACAGTGCACGAAGATCCAGGTATCAGAGTCTCTTGACCTGTCCATCCGTTGTATGTAAATTTATATTGATAATTGCCGGCGTTTAAGTTTATGGTGATTTCCCAAACGCCATCGCCATTCGCATCTGTCATTGGAGCACAGGCACCGCACCAGTTGTTAAATGTGCCGTTTACGTTCGCAACGGTAAACCCTGTGACGTTGCTCATGTCAACTCGGAAAGTGACAGCAAATGCTTGAGCGTATAGGTTTACTATTAAACCCAACGCAACTAGAAGTAGTGATTTTTTCATTGATTGAAGTGATGAATATTATTATCCTTGTGACGAATATAAACTAATTGTAATTTATACAAAAAGGAATGGAGCATTTATTTTTTTAATTTTGCAGCAAAATGAAAAGCAGTAAAACCAAAAATAAAAATCGACTTGAACAGGAAGACATTTATTCGATTCCAATAGATGCCTTTTTTAAGTCAGCATTTTCAGTAGACTGCGTAATTTTCGGTTACCACGAAAAAGAGTTGAAGGTGCTGTTGATTCAAAGAGGGACTGATCCGTATGAAAATTATTGGGCGCTACCAGGCGATTTGGTGTATCCGCATGAGGATCTAGAACATGCTGCTCAGCGCGTTTTAAGAGATTTAACAAGTTTACCCGATATTTCCATGAGGCAGGTGCATGCTTTTGGTAAAGTGGGTCGACATCCATTGGGTAGGGTGATTACAATTGCTTATACGGCGCTTGTTGAGCACACCGAAATAAATCCTTTGCCTTCCAATTGGGCAAAGCAGACCAAGTGGCATAGTGTAAAGAAACTACCGAGATTGGCTTTTGACCATGAGGAAATATTAAAAGATTGCCACCAAAGTATCAAAAGACTCATCATCTCCGAGCCACTGTGGGTAAGTGTGCTTCCAGAAAAATTTACAATTACACAGCTTCAAGAAATTTTTGAGACGGTTCTGGATAAAAAATTTGACAAAGGGAATTTTAGAAAAAAAATAAACGGCCTCAAATTCTTGAAGCCGCTTAAAGAGTCTCAGAAAAATGTAAATCACCGTCCCTCTACATTGTTCAATTTCGATTCAAAGATTTTCGAGAAGTACAAGGAAAAGGGATTTGTTTTTGAATTTTAATTTTTCACGAAGGTTGTTCGGTTCACTTTTCCATTGGTGTCCGTAACCGATAGTGTGTAGATTCCTGAATTCAAATTTTGAATGTTTACTTCACCTTGATTCACAGATAATACAACTGCTTGGCCAGTAATGTTGGTGCAAACGGCACTTTGAACGGCTGCGCTCAGCCCTTGAAGGTGTAAAGTAGCATTCGCTGGATTCGGAAATACGAGCATTTGATTTTCATCTGATTGAGATACAAAATCAATGCAAGCCGCGCAACTTCCCCAACAAACTATCGGTAAGGTATCGTTTTCAGTTACAGTTAAAAGTCTGTTTGTGAATCCACCGGCAGAAATTGTACACGGTGTCCCTTCGGTAAGTTCTTCTTGGCCTGACCAGGTGTCATAGGCGAATTTATACTCATAGCTTCCTGGACTTAAAGAAATGGAAAGTTCCCAAATGTTATTTCCATCAGCATCAAGCATGGGAGCGCATCCACCACACCAGTTATTAAATGTTCCGTTGATTTCCGGAGTTGTGAATGTTGCTCCTGAGAGTGACATGTCTACCTGGAACGTAATCAAATAAGGGCCACTATTTTGTCCGCAAATCTGACAACTTCCCCAACACACTGGATCCAGAGTAATGTCAGCATTTCCTACTGTTAAAGTTCTGTTGGTGTATTGACCTGTTGTCATGGTACATGTACTTCCTGGTACAAGCGTTTCTTGTCCACTCCAATTGTCATGAGAAAATTTGTATTCATAGAATCCCGGTGCAAGTGCAATGACTATTTCCCAAATGTTGTCTCCATTTGCATCTGTCATGGCAGCGCAGTTTCCGCACCAGCCGTTGAAAGTACCATTTACTTCCGGAGTAGTAAAACCACTTACACCATTCATATCAACTTGAAAGGTAATGTTTTGTGTTTGCGCAAGTGCAGATAGGGAGATGCCGAGCACAAAAAATAGAGTGTAGAATTTTTTCATTTGTGTTTCTTTTTTGCTAATATAGAAATTGTATTTTTTACAATAAGGTTTTTTATATATTTGTTTTTAGCGGAAATGTTTGCCCATGTTTGTCTTACATTGCCACAAATATAAAATGAAACACATACTACTATTTTTTTCTTTCATATCGCTGACCACTGCGCTCATGGCGCAAGTGGTTCCTGTGCGCGTTATGCAAGATTCTGATGGGCATTGGGGGTTTATTCGAGATAATAAGCCTTATTATGTTCAGGGTGTTGGAGGCCATGTGCACATGGACGTTGCAAAGGAGATTGGAGCCAACTCCATTCGAACGTGGGGTGTTGAAAATGCACTATCCATCTTAGATGAAGCCAATGCAAACGGGCTTACAGTTATGATGGGACTGTGGGTTCAGCATGAACGTCATGGATTCGACTACAATGATCCTGTTAAAGTTAAAAATCAATTGGAGTCATTCAAAAAGGTTATCCTTTCTCTTAAAGATCATCCCGCATTGCTCTGCTGGGGAGTTGGGAATGAGGTTGATTTGTTCTATACCAACACGAAAGTTTGGAGCGCAATTGAAGATATAGCCAAATTTATTCATGAGGTAGATCCCAATCATCCAACGTGCACCGTAACTGCAGGTCTAGATGAGAAGGAAGTGAAATTGGTGAAACAACTCGCTCCGAGCATTGATGTGTATTGTGTGAATACGTATGGAGACATTGCTGGAGTGAGAAAGAATATTAAAGAATTTGGATGGAATGGCCCGTACATGATAACAGAGTGGGGGCCAAACGGACATTGGGAAGTAGCCAAAACCAAATGGAACACACCTGTTGAACAGTCAAGTTGTGAAAAGGCTGTCTCATACCACGAAAGATACAAGAATGAAATTCTAGCCGATCCTGCACATTGCATTGGATCATATGTTTTTTTATGGGGTCAGAAACAAGAAACAACAAGCACGTGGTATGGTGTTTTTTCTAAAAGTGGCTTGCGCTCAGAAGCAGTAGATGTGTTGCATGAATTTTGGAACCCAACAACCTTGAAAAATCGTGCACCACAAATTCAGAATCCCACTCTGGAAGGGTTAGGTAAAGGTGATTTTATTATTCTAAATCCTGGTAATAAATACACTGCATCTGCTCAAGTATGGGATGTTGATGGTGATAAACTCAAAGCGAAATGGATGATTGTGCCTGAGAGTACCGATATTAAATCAGGTGGTGATGCAGAAGCAGAGCCTGTTCCTGTCCCCCGATGTGTTCGTAAGCAAGGAGTTGAAAGTCTTGAATTTTATGCTCCCGATCTTGAAGGTGCTTATCGATTGTTCTATGAAGTGACTGATGGCAACAAGCATTATGCTTATTTCAATATTCCGTTTTACGTTATGCCAAGTTCAAACACTGTTTCAAATGGCAGATTTGTTTCATTCAAAAAACAACAATTCAATCCATGAAAATGTATTTCCGAGGTGGCGTCACAATTGCAATGATGTTGCTGCAGTTAGCTTCAATGGCACAATGGAATGAGGCCATTGATCGTGATGCGGGTATCTTTAATAGTGTAGATACCATAGAACCAGGGAAGATTAGCATAAATGGTTTTTACAGGTTTTTTGGAACTCACACATTACAAAAGTTGCCCTATCAATTGACCGTTCCTGCAGACACCGTATTACCGAGAAGTTTTTTTATTGGAGATGACGCGCAGCTTCCGAATTTACTAATTAATGTGGGTGGTCAGTTTGCAAATGAATCCTCTTGGGGTTTCGATGTGCGCATGTTTCAGTTTATGAATGGGAATATTGGAACTTCATACGGTGCACAAATCGCTGACAGCCTGCGTCCGAACATTCAACAACCATTAGGTACCATTCCGCTCGGAGGAAATCTAGGTACAATGCTCGGTATGAATTTATACGGCAATTTCAAGACGAAATTTGGTCAATGGGGAACACGAATTGGTGGAATTCAATGGGTGAATATTTCTGACTTGACGATGGCCTCCTTTCGCGGATACAATAGATTCATGCTCTTTGAAAGAAATCCATGGGATCCAATGGGAAAAGATGCCGCTGCCAGATACCAACAATATTTTGATCAGGGATCAATAGACCAAGACTCACGTTGGGGAAATAGAGCATTTCAAGGTGCTGTAATAGAAGGAAAGGGGCTTCCTGGAAATTTGTATTTCTTGGGAATGGCAGGAAAGAGTGAAGTGAATGGAGGTTTTTCAGTTGTTCCGAATTACTCGTACGGTGGTAAGTTACTAAAAGAATGGAGTGGCCAATCGCAACTTGCTTTGAATACATTCAACGTAGTCAATTACACAGATAGTCTCGCTCAAAAGGCTTTTGGTTTGAATGTAGTGACCACTGAGTTTTCTCTCAAACGCAAAGGTCATCAGTTGAAAGGAGAGGCCGGAATGGGTCGCTATTATAGCCCAAGGCACGCTAGAGGTTGGGGAGAGGCCATTCAAGTGAAATACACCACGCCATCAAAAATAAATTGGCCAACAATGGAAATACATGCATTTCGTGTTAGCCCGAAAGTGGTAAATAACTCAGCTATTTTTTGGAACACGGCAACAAATGAGTACACCGTAAACGAACTTCCCGCGGGAAGCGTGGGAAGTAGTTCTTTGTTATTGCCTTTTGGAAGTTCCATGACAAGGGTTGGGCAAATAACCAATAACAGACAAGGTGTGAATTTGAATCTTCAATATGAAAGAAAAAAACTCAAATTAAACGGTGGAATTGGTTTTTCTTCGGAAATTGAAGCGGCAGCAGCAGTTATTACCCTGGGTCATCCGGTAAACAGTGTAACGCGGTCTCGCTTTTGGAGATGGAATTTCCCTGCTAATGTTGGCCCCTACGCTCGCTATTCCGATATTTATCGCGATGTCTACGAGACGGTGAGGTTAAGTGATGATAGCTCCGGTGTAGTAGTGAATAAGAAATTCTTCAATGCAGCCGAAATACAAGCAAAATACCACACACTAATTGGAAGCAGAAACATTTATGTTTTTGCACTTTTACAAACGCAAAGTGTTGGACGGAAATTCTCTCCCATAGTTGTTACAAACGAAGAGGCGTATGTTCGTCAGTATGCATCAGAGGTAGAAACGTATTTGGAAATTTCGCCACGTATAATGCTCAATGGATATGTGGGCATAGAGCGAACTTTGGGCAACTACTTAACAGAAATCAATGAAGAAACTCGTCGTCCGTTAAACCAAACTGGAATAGGGCTTGGTGCAGGCATGGATGTAGAATTGGGAAGAAACACGCGACTTTACCTAAGGCATAGATGGTTTAGGTTTGAAGATTCAAGTTTCCCTCTAGATGCCTTTAAAGGCAGAGAATTATTAGTAGAACTAAAAGCATTTTTCTAATGAGCAAAAATATCATTTCAACTTTTTTAATTGTCATCTCAGCTCTGGGAAGCATTACTGTATCTGCTCAGGAGTCAAAGAAACTTGCTTTCACAGGTGCGGCAAGAGGAATTTATTTTGGTGATCGACTGCACCAAAATGAGTCAGACTCCATCACTATTCCAAGGCTAAACAGCGGTCATGTTCTGGTTGATCTAGGAATGAATATTCGTCCAAATAAACACACTGAAATACAGGGAATGGTGCGTGTAAGAAATGACTATGGCGGTTTCTGGGGATCAGGTGTTTCTTTTGATGTTCGTCAATTGTATATCAAAGGGGTTGCTGGTGGAATTGTTCGTTATCAATTGGGAGATATCAATGACAAACTAACGGCCTTCACATTACAGAATTCCAATCAAGAAATTCAGAATGAATCTCCAGAAGTTTTCCGTCAGCAAACCAAACTAATGAATTATGACAACTTCTACAGTAAGGATAGTACGTGGAGACAACAAGGGGCTGCCGCAAATTTTGCATTGCAGTTTTCAAGATTTCTGAAAGAAATTCAATTTCATGGTATTGCTACTCGAGTGAAAACAACAGATTTTTCTAACGTGAGCGATAGGCTATTAACAGGTTATCAGGTGCATGTTTTGCAGAGTAAATTTTTTGAGTTCGGTTTGAATGCCTCGAATGTCTTCGATTTGGAAGGGACATCAAGAAATCCGGTGCAATTCAGAAATCCTGTTCAAACAATTACAAGTGTGTTCAAGTGGAATAATCCAACCATGAACTTGAAACTCAACACCGAAATGGGAAGATCTGAATATACGTTTCATGGTATAGAAGACGCTCCAGAACTGAAAGGTAAATTCATAGCCTCTAAGTTCAATCTGAGCTTACCAGCCAATCGACTTGAAGTGAATATTGGATGGAAATATGTTTCATCAGATTTTAGAAGTGCAGGTGCTCAGACCAAAAGAATAAACTACAATTACCAGCCCAATGCTTTTGCTCGTTTCACGAACGATCAAATACCAAGAACACTAACTTTAATGGATTTAATGCGTGAACAAAATGCATATAACAGACAAATTTCAACCACACTCATGGCATTTAATCCCAAGTATGACAACATTACGCCATACGGTGAAGCCACGCCAAACAGACAGGGCGTGACTGTGGAATTGAAATATGCATTATTGAATAAAATGATTAAGGTAGGAGCACAGCAAATCATGTTGCAAGAGACGAAAGGAGAAGGAACTACACTACCCAGAAAGTTCAATAGAACCATGTTCTTTTTTGATGCGGATTTGCGTTTGCTTCGAAAGGATGAAAACCGACTGTTTCATCTGAGTGGTAGTTTTAGAAACGATCAAACAAGCCGATCAGGAGAGGCAAAAGTCCCCGCAGTTGGTTTGAATTCGAAAGTTACTTCGATTGGAATTGAGTTTGAAATGCGAAATCAATGGGATCTTTTATTCGGATTTCAGCTTGTTCAATTTGAGGGGTTTGATTTTATGTCGGTGAGAAACAATTATTCTCAAATCTACAATTTTCAAGAATGGTCTGTGAATGGAAAAGAACAAATGACATCAGCAGGCCTGCGCTATCGATTTTCTGATAAATCAAGCTTATCTGCTAATTATGGTATTTTCAAGAATACCAATGACCTAGATGTGCCTCAGAATTATTCAGTCAATCAGTTTATGTTGTTGTACCAAATGAATTTTTAATATGAAAAACAAAAGCATTTATTTCCTAGC
>JBJTWB010000186.1:0-5674 GCA_046081505.1 Bacteroidota bacterium
CCCTTGTTATGCAAGGGTTTCTTTATTTAATCACAATCATTTTCTTTTCACTGATTTTCCCCACTTCCCCTATTAATTCCACCAAATAAATCCCATTATTTAGTTCGAATGAAATTGAAATCTGCTTTTGTCCAGATACCCTTTCTTCAGTAATTAATGTTCCATCCATGGCATAGATCCGCACCAAATTAGCTCGCTTTGAGATTCCATTTAGAAAGACGTCGCCGTTGTTCGGATTCGGATAAATTTGAAAGGAAGTGTTCTCCTCTTCATCGATTCCAATACATGGAAGACAAGTAAGCAAGTTGCTGTTTGCTAGGGCAAAAGAATATTGCAATAAGGCCGCTTGCCATTCGGCCTCTGTGCATTCTGATTTTAACACTTGACGCAACCAAATATCCAATAAAGCTAAATATGCAGCTTGCTGATTGGCTCTGCTTAAACTTCCTCCTAAAGGCTCACCAAAATCGCATAAAGATCCTGCAGGAATATAACCGCAATGCGACCCCCCTTCCAGATTCACAAAAAATTTGCATGATGTATTGGTGCCATCGAAAATTGGCGTGTGATTATCTGCAGCCGGAGTAACGGTATCATCACTTCCCGAAAAAATTAAAACCGGACATTGCACGCTTGCAGCTGCAGCAATAGCTGAAGGGTTTGTTTCAGCTGGAGCTAATCCCACAATAGCATCTATTGAATTGTCATTGCTTGCCGCCAGCCATGCTGCACCACCGCCCATGCTATGCCCCACTATTGCTTCTTTTGCGGGATCTATTGCACCATATAAAATTGATGTTGCATTCGCTCCTTCGGCTTGAATTGCGTGGGCCGCAAAGGCGAGATCTAAACCAAAGTCACCATGACTTGGTGCGAATCCACCTTCGGTATTGACTAAAGCCACAACAAACCCTTGCGGCACAAGATAATCAGCAATCAATTCATAACTTGAAATTCCAATCACGAACCCATGACCAACTACTACTACAGGATAAACTCCGGGTAAAACGGGGCTATTGGCACCCGAGCTGGCTGATGGATAATAAACGTCGCAAGGAATGGATCGGTTGCTACGCGAAGGATCTTGAAAAGTAAGACTGGTACTTCCAACTTGAGCATGGGCGATAGCAATTATATTTCCAAGTAGGGCAAAGAGTAGTGTTTTTTTCATTCAATTCGAATTAAAGGGGTTGTGAGAATTTCATCATTTTCATGCACCATCAGGTAATATGTTCCAGCAGCTTGATTACTCAAGTCAACTTCAATTCTGCACCATTCATTTTCTAATTGATTGAAGTAAGGACGGGTGTTGCGAATGCTACTTCCCGTTGCGCTGAACAAATAGACTTTTGGAGTCACCATATTAGATTTTATTCTTACTTCAAAAATTCCAGACGAGGGCTGCGGATAAACAAGTATATTCTCATTCTGAACAAACCCATTTTGTTCTTGAGAGAGCATGAGAAAAGCCTTCCAAAAATCGGGCACACCGTAGCCCATAGAGTCATTCGGGGTTTCGTAAAGACTGGCGCTTCGTTCTATAACATCTTTGATTTTCAAATTTGAAACATGTGGAAATGCTTGCATGAGGCAAGCTGCGAGTCCGGCTATTATGGGAGAACTAAAAGATGTGCCGTTACCTCTGGCAATGGTGCTATCATACGCAGCATACACCGTTTGTTTTCCCATTGCAACCACATTGGGTTTCACAAAAGGTCCATTGGGTGGTCGATATCCAGAAAACGAAGCGTGAATTTCATTTTCGTCAACAGCACCTATTGACAAAACGTGCTCCGCATCAGAGGGTGCCGTTATAGCATGCCAAGCGCTTGCGCCGCTGTTTCCTGCACTATTCACGACCAGGGTGCCCTTTAGAGCGCAAATGTTCGCTGCTTGAGAAATTCGGGTTGTTTGACCATTCATATCTACAGGGAGGTAAGACATGGACTCAAAATCAAAAAGTGAATATCCCAAACTCGAGTTGATGAGATCAACTCCGATACTATCGGCCATTTCCGCAGCTTGAATCCATGTGTCCTCTTCCAACCGAACTTCTTGAAAAACATCTTCCGTTTGAAATAAGAAATAATTGGCTTGCGTAGCGGTTCCATATAGTGAATCAGGAATTATTCCGGCCATGTGACTGAGAACCATCATGCCGTGTGTGCTGGCGTCAAAAACTTCGGAGGAATTAAAATGAAGCAGATCATGCTTCGAAACAATTCTTCCCTCAGAAAACAAATGTTTCATTGCTGGCAATTCATCTGCAAATAGAAATCCTCCGTCAAAGACCGCCAAATCCACTCCTTGTCCTTCAAAACCTAAATCGTGCAAAAAATGTCCGTTCAGCATTTCAATCTGCCGATAACTATCGCCGTAACTGTGCGTTTGATTTTCTTGATTCGCTTGCACGCCTTGGATGGAAATGAACTTTCCGTTTTGAATAATATTTTCCAAAGACCGAACTTGTAAAACGCATTCCAATTGACTTATCTGGTTCAGCCAAGTTGCAAGCACTGAGGAAGAGGTGTCGTTGACTTGTACCGTAATTGAATTGAACCATTTACTTTTCAAAAGCAATTGAGAATTGCCCATATTTAGCACTTGGTCAATATAATTTTTATTGACAGGTAAATCTAAAGAATCGAAGCCCAACCCCCACTCTAGTCTTCGCTCTATTGCCTTTTTTGATAAGAATTGATTGGGTTTGGAAATTGAGAATTCGGAATTATGCTTATCCTTGAATTGAATCCAAAATGTATTGTAAGAAGTCTGTGCTGAGTGATATAAAGCAAAAAGAACAAGAAAATGAAGTAACAATAGCTTTTTCATTATCGCGTAGATTTCAGTACACCAAATTCATATACTTCAACCTTTTCTAGTTCTCCGGTAATTTTATAATACTGTATTTCGCCGTGCAAGACTCCGTTTAAGTACATACCAGAACGACTCAATTGCGTACCTACCAATTGCTCCTTGTAAGCGACACCGTCTTGTCGTTCGTCTGGAGAAATTTCAACCTCTACAAATTCCCCTTTTTTATACCATTCTTTGAATGGCCCTGATTTTTTAAAATTTATGTATTTGTGTTCTGATTGTGGAATATTGGTATCAGGGTAATATTCTGTAAAAACGCCGTTTCCGTATTTGACTGATTTTTGTTGATCGGCGGAATAAATAAATTCTTTCTCTACCAATTCCATATCATTAAATGTTCTCCAAGCGCCGTTTTTAACACCATTGGAATATGAACCTTCATATGCTTTTTTACCATCTTGATTGTAAAACGAAACCAGATTGTGGTATGCATCATTCAGGTATTCACCTTTTTTAATCAAAGCACCGTTCTCAGCATATTCTGTAAATGGTCCATTTTTCAAACCATTCTTATAGGTATGTTCATGTGAAAGTGTTCCATTGGGATAATAATTTTTCATTGAACCTTCTAGAATACCATTTTTCAAGTTTTCAACCCGTATGGTTCTACCCTCTTCATTGAAATATTGCCACTCGCCCGACTTCAACCTCTCCCACGGTTTATCCTTTAATTTCACACCAACATACCTTCCTTTAGACATGATTGTTTTTCCATCTGAAAAATAATTTACCACATCATTGATAGTGGTGTCCTGAACATGATTGACGGTTGACTTCAAAGCTCCCTTTTCACTGTAAAACTCAAATATGCCATGGGGAACACCATTCTTAAACTGTCCTTTGTAATACATCACCTTTGGATTTGTGCTGTAAACGCGTATCCATAGACCTTCCCTTTTTTTATTGGCATTTAAAGCATTGTAATCAATTCCAAATTCCCCTGAGGGTAATTTCGTGCCTGGCAATTGCGACCAACTGATGGCTGTCAGCAGAATGAAAACAAGAAAAAGGGAAACGTTTTTATTCATTTTACAAGTTTAAAAAATCTAAACGGAAAATTAGGCCAAAAGATTTGAAGTCGGTGGAAAATCATTTCAAAATGACTATTTCTTTTCTACCTTCGCGACCAAATATTTGAAACCATGAAAGTTACAGTAGTTGGTGCAGGGAATGTTGGTGCAACATGTGCAGACGTTCTTGCTCATCGCGAAATTGCGAATGAAATTGTCTTATTAGACATTAAACCTGGATTTGCTGAAGGAAAAGCATTAGACATTTGGCAAACAGCTCCGATTAATTTATATGATTCGCGGACAATTGGAAGCACGAATGATTATGCAGCAACTGCGAATTCTGATGTTGTTGTCATCACTAGTGGGCTTCCACGTAAACCAGGAATGAGCAGAGATGATTTGATTGCGACCAACGCCGGCATTGTAAAAGGAGTAACAGAAAATATTTTGGTACATTCTCCAAATGCCATTATCATAGTTGTTTCGAATCCGTTGGATGTTATGACTTATTGCGCATTCCTTGCAGCAAAAAAAGACTCAAGAAAAGTTTTTGGTATGGCGGGAATCTTGGATACTGCTCGTTACAGAGCCTTCCTTGCAACTGAATTAAATTGTTCTCCGAAAGATATTCAAGCGGTATTAATGGGCGGACATGGTGACACCATGGTTCCACTTCCAAGATATACAACTGTTGGAGGAATTCCAGTAACAGAATTAATCAGTGAAGAAAAACTCAATGCCATTGTTGAAAGAACGAAAGTTGGAGGTGGTGAAATTGTTAACTTATTGGGAACCTCGGCTTGGTATGCTCCAGGGGCTGCAGCTGCTCAGATGGTTGAGGCCATTGTTCGCGATCAAAAACGCATTTTCCCAGTCTGCGCATTGTTGAATGGTGAATACGGTATGAAAGACATTTACCTTGGTGTTCCCGTTAAACTTGGCAAAAATGGAATTGAAGAAATAATTGAATTAAAATTGAATGATGCTGAAAAAGAGCTACTCAACGGCTCGGCTAAAGCGGTTAAAGAAGTAATGACTGTCTTAGACGACATGAAATTATTCTAATCACATTCGTTTAGAAATGAAGCCCTCTGAAAAGAGGGCTTTTTTATTTTCTGCGAAACACGTGTATTTCGAAAGGAATATCGTTGAGAGGTTTGTAAATACAATTCGGAATGATGGCTCCAATCTGAATTAGCGTGGTGTCATTGATGAGTTTACTCAGTGGGGTCTCATGCTCGTTGGGAGCGAAATGGCCGTCCCATAGAATCCAATCACCGGACTTCGCATCTGGGTAGTATTCAATGCGCATGGATTGCTCGGAATTGAACGGGTCACGATTCAGTGGGACAGCGAAATAGGGATGAGCAAAATATACGGTTTCATGTTCTTTCAAATTATTCGTCAACCGCAATTCCTCAATTGCTTGATTAATTATTCTTTCTTCCGTGCCAAATCCCGTTGGAAACCCAACTCTCTCCAGAATCATTGAACTAGCCAACAAAGGGGAAAGAATTGCAACAATGATCCACCATTTGATTGTCTTTTTTCTGTCGGAAAAAATATCCCCGTGTATAGAAACAATTCTTTCGTGAATAATGAATACAAAAGGGCCTACAATACAAAACATGACCCGAGTCAAACCCAAACTTGCCCACATTCCCTGCCACCAAAGCACTACATGTGCGAAAAAAAACGACCAAAAAAATCCGTATACAAACCATATTCGTATGGCATCCCATGACAAAAAATCAAAACGAAAGGCATTTTGAAACCATTTCTCA
>JBJTWB010000187.1:0-7006 GCA_046081505.1 Bacteroidota bacterium
GACTTAGCCAAGGCACGGGCACAGAAAGCTCAAAAAACCATTGAGGCAGAACTTAAAAAGATGGGATTCAAAACCGAAGTGAATTTTGTTTTCTTGCCTGCAAAAAGTATGGTTCAAGGGAAAAAGTACGAAAACGATAAGGATACCGCTCGTGATGAGTATGAAAAGTATCAGTATATCAAAATTAAAGTGCAATAATATTCATGTTGAAATTAAAACGTCCGCTTGTTTTTTTAGATCTAGAAACAACAGGAACCGATGTAGCTAAAGATAGAATAGTGGAAATAGCATTTGTGAAAATGCATGTCTCAGGTGAAGTTGAAACTCTTCCAAGTCAAGAGAACGCTAGATTCCTCATTCACCCCAACATGAACATACCCATTGAATCGTCCTTGGTTCATGGTATTTACGATGAAGATGTTGTTTCCGCTCCGAAATTTAGCGAGTGTGCACACGAATTAATGAGCTTCATAGACGGTTGTGATCTTGCGGGATTCAATAGCAACAAATTCGATATACCACTTTTGGCTGAAGAGTTTTTGAGGGCAGGAGTATATTTCAGTCTAGATAATAGACACACGGTTGATGTGCAAGTGTTGTTTCATCAATTGGAACCTCGAAATCTAACCGCAGCCGTGAATTTTTATTGCAACAAAGATCTGCCTAATGCTCATGCTGCTTTAGTAGATACGCTTGCCACAAAAGATGTTCTTTTGGGGATGTTTCAAAAATATGAAAACACGGAAAAAGCTTTGCCCGTTGATGTGGAAGAATTGGAGAAGAAAAGTTTGTATCGGAAGAGAGCCGATTTAATTGGCAATTTGGTGTACAATGACCAAGATGAAATGGTTTTTGGTTTTGGTAAACATAAGGGAGTTTCAGTGAAAGACGTCTTTGCCAAAGAACCGGGATATTACAGCTGGATGATGAACGCCGATTTCCCTTTATACACCAAAGAAGTCCTAAGAACTTTCAAAGAAAGTCTTCAAAAATAAATTTCGTTGACACTGAAAAAGAAATGTTTGGTCCTTGTTTCGAATGATCTTACATTCGATCAACGTGTGAGGAAAACGTGCGATAGTATGCTATCGGAGGGGTATCAAATAGAGCTTCTAGGAGTAAAGAAACGGGAAAGCAGAGATATTATACGTTCCTATAAAACAACCCGATTACATGTTTTTTTTAGCAAAGGATGGTTGTTTTATGCCATGTTGAATTTGCGTTTGCTTTTCTACATTTTGTTTCGATCTTATGATGTTGTATGGAGTAACGATTTAGACACACTTCTTCCTGCGGCGTTACTGAAACGACTGAAAAAATATGCACTTATTTATGATTCTCATGAGTATTTTACTGAAGCCGAGGGACTGACTGGACGCGATTCAATTAAGAAAATCTGGGAACGAATTGAAAAATATGCTGTGCCAAAGGCAGATGTTTTTATTACGGTGAATCAGAGTATTGCCGAAATTTATTCAGCCCAATATTCAAGATCAGTTCAGGTTCTGCGCAATATGCCCAACGCAAATTCCGGGAATTCGGAATTACATGATGCACTATTTGAACTGCCAGATCAATTTGTACTGCTCCAAGGAGCCTACATTGATCCCGATCGAGGAGGAATGGAATTGGTGTCGGCTTTTGAATACATTGATTCCAAGAAGTTATTGGTAGTTGGCTCGGGCAGGGATTTGCCAAACATGAAACAATTGGTAATTGAAAAGGGATTGAATGAAAAAGTACTCTTTATAGACAGGCTTGCTCCACAAGAATTGCGAGAACTTACAAAAAAAGCTTGGTTGGGAGTTTCATTAGATAAACCTGTTCATTTGAATTATACTTTTTCGCTACCAAATAAAATTTTTGATTACATACATGCAGAAATTCCTGTTTTAGTAAGTCCGTTAGTTGAATTAAAACGAATCGTTCAAGAATATAAAGTAGGAGTTGTATTAACCGAAGTTACGCCCAAAGCCATTGCACAAGCTATTCTTGGATTGACTGAAGATGAACGCTTAGAATTTTGTAAGAATGCAAAAAAGGCAAAGCAAAATTTGACTTGGGAATCTGATATGAACGGTGTGTTAGGTGCTATTAAAAAGCAAATCCCACACTGAGCCCTGACTTTATGAAATAACCAACGTAGGGTCGGAAGATGTAGTTCGGTTCTTGGATCCAAGGCGTGTTCTGCGAAATGCGTTGATCACCAGTATTCCAAATGGTTCCGAGGTGTCCGTCAATACTTATGTGCTTGTCAAATACTTTATGAAATCCAAGAGCCATACCTAGTCCACCAGTATGAATGGATTTTGTATCGTAATATTCGTAGTAACTGTTGGTGAAACCGTCGTACAAATAATTCATCTGTATGGCTTCTAAGTATTGGTATCGAAGAAAGGAAGACAAGTAGAACCCATTCATTGCAGTAGCATTTCCCATGTAATAACGAAATTCTGGAGTTACCGCTACGCGTGAAAGATAAGATGACGAGAAAGTAATGCTTTGATCGGTATACAAGGCAGAAAGGCCCAAAGAATATTTCTCTCCAAAACTTCTTTCATAAGAGAGAGAGATAGTTCTTGCAATAGGAGAGTGAATATCGAGTTTGATGGCGTTCTTAGGTTGCGAAAAACCGGTCGAAGTTTGAAAAATCAACAGAATTACGAATAACTTGCTTATAACCTGCATATAATTTTCGTTTTGTGAGGCTAAATTTAACGCAACTTCGCATTACAAATCTTCAATATGTCGAAAAAGTTTAAAACGATTTATCTCGCTGTAGCGCCTGTTTTGTTTGGATTGAGTTGGTTCATTTCAAACAGGTTATTTGAACAATTCATGAGTGACAAGGGAACAGTTGACCATCCGGTGACTAACCACAGCCTCGCATTTGCCTCAGGTTTTACCTTGGTATATATCATCATCTTTTTCGTTATACTGGATTTGTATCCAACAAAAAAAACAGCTTAATTTTTACTTTGTAATTCCTTTACAAGGTGACTTTAGAAAATTTGAAAAACACAAACGATAAATAACTATTAAAAAGATCAAACATGAGTGAAGTAAACAAAGACAAGTTAAAGGCTCTTCAATTGACCATGGATAAATTGGAAAAGACATATGGTAAGGGAGCTGTCATGAAATTAGGTGATTCTGCCATTGAAGCTGTTGAGGTCATTCCAAGTGGTTCATTGGGCTTGGACTTGGCACTCGGAATTGGGGGTTATCCGAAAGGTAGAATTGTAGAAATATATGGTCCTGAATCGTCAGGTAAAACCACCCTCGCCATTCATGCAATTGCTGAATGTCAGAAGCGTGGGGGTATCGCGGCTATTATAGATGCTGAACACGCATTTGACAAGTTTTATGCTGAGGCATTGGGAGTTGATACCGAAAACTTACTGATCGCTCAGCCTGACCACGGCGAGCAAGGTTTAGAGATTGCAGATAATTCGATTCGTTCAGGAGCTATTGACTTGATTGTTATAGATTCTGTAGCTGCGTTAACGCCGAGGTCAGAAATTGAAGGGGAGATGGGTGACTCGAATGTAGGTGTGCAAGCGAGGTTAATGTCAAAAGCGTTGAGAAAATTAACAGGTACCATTAGCAAGACAGGATGTTGCTGCATCTTTATTAACCAATTGCGTGAGAAAATTGGAGTGATGTTCGGTAATCCGGAAACAACAACGGGTGGTAATGCATTGAAGTTCTATGCTTCTATTCGCCTTGATATTCGCAGGTCTGCACAGTTGAAAGATGGCGAGAACGCCGTTGGTAATCACACCAAAGTGAAGGTGGTGAAGAACAAAGTTGCACCTCCGTTCAGAACCACTGAATTCGATATCATGTATGGTCAAGGAATTAGCCGTGTGGGAGAGTTGATTGACATGGGCGTTGATTTGAACATTGTAAAGAAGGCAGGATCTTGGTTCTCCTACGGAGAAACCAAATTGGGACAAGGTCGCGACGCTGTTAAACAATTGCTTGATGATAATCCAGAATTGATGGAGGAGATCGAAGCGAAAGTGAAGGAAGCCATTGCTGCGAAGCAGCAGTAAACAACCAGCGGTTGGTTACAAAAAAAGCGGTGAGAAATCACCGCTTTTTTAATGGCTTCGAGAGTCATTATTGCTTAATGAATGTCTTATTCAAACTTAAATATGAATTGGAGATTCTGATAATATATTTTCCTGAACTTAAATTTGATGTGTTCAAAGACAGCAGTGGAGTCTTGACCTGCGAATAGGTTTCAATGACTTGTCCATTCATATCAATAATTTCCACTTTTACCCCTCTATTCAAAAGGGCTTCAATTCCCGAAAAATCTAGAAAACACTCATTTTTACATGGGTTTGGATATACAGAAACGCTCGTTTCAAGCAGGGGGTTGATCTCAATACCCACTCCATTAGAACTGAATGCAAGGTTATCAATGCTAACAGATGCACCATCTTCACCTATAGAAATAACGCCAATACTTAAACTGTCTGGAAGTTCAGTAGATTCGTATTGAATCGGATATGAAAAATTAGTCCAATTGGAAACGGAATTTCCAAAATTGAACCCAAAAGCAGCACCAATGCTTATTTGAGAACTACTCACCGGATCCCACTTAGTCAATTGACAAACTATAATCATAGAGTCTGTTGGAGAGACAATTTCATGTTTGAATACCCCAGAAAAAAATGCTGGAGTTTGGGTAAACGGTATGCCAATGGATCCAGTTGCATTAACAAAGTCAGCATTTCCCAATAATGCAACTCCAGGTATATTGTCTCCGGCTAAAAAGCTGAATCGTGATGTAGCTTTCAAATAGGAATTCCCACTTGGAGCAGGTGTTTCCTGAGTCACAGGTGCAGGAACAATTCCGAGCAATGTGGCTAAATCATTATATGTTGACCAAGAATCCGGATTCCCATTTGTCCAATTTTCGAAATCACCATTCGGAATAACTTGGGCCTGTGTGCCTACTGTAAAACAAAGGGCAGCAATTAAAATTAGATTTTTCATTTGTTTTTTTTTATTTAATATATCGCCAATCTTGATTGTTCTTAATGCCTTTCAACGAGTGGTAAATTAATTTGATCACCGCCTCTACATCGTCTTTCGCCACCATTTCTACTGTTGTGTGCATGTAACGCAAGGGAAGAGAAATCAACGCGCTCGCAACTCCAGCATTGCTGTAGGCGAATGCATCCGTGTCGGTTCCTGTTGCACGGTATACCGCTGCACGCTGAATGGCAATTTCATTTTTTTCAGCAGTGGAAATGATATGTTTTAAAAGATTATTCTGCACCGCAGGGCCATAGCTAACCACAGGACCTTTACCACAGGCTAAATCACCATTGGCTATTTTATTCATCATTGGTGTTTGCGTGTCATGACACACATCCGTTACAATCGCTACATCTGGATTAATGCGATGCGCAATCATTTCAGCGCCGCGTAATCCAATTTCTTCTTGCACCGAATTGGTGAAGTACACACCGAACGGAAGTTTGTCTTTGTTTTCTTTCAACATGCGCGCAACTTCTGCAATCATGAATCCACCAATGCGATTATCGAGCGCACGTCCTAAATAATAACGGTCGTTCAACATCATGAATTCATCTTCAAAGGTGGCTACGCAACCTACATGAATGCCTAAATTCTCGACCTCCTCTTTATTTTTAGCGCCAACATCTAAGAAAATATTTTTCATGGAAGGAGACTCTTCTTTTTCTTGACGCACATGAATGGCGGGCCATCCGAAAACGCCTTTGACAATGCCTTTGGGCGTTTGAATGTTTACACGCATAGAAGGAGCTATCATGTGATCACTTCCGCCATTTCTGCGTAAGTATATGAATCCGTCTGGAGTTATGTAATGCACAAACCATGAAATCTCATCGGCATGTGCTTCAACAACTACTTTGTATTTCGCATCTGGATTAATAACACCAACCACAGTTCCGTAGGTGTCTACGATGTGTGTGTCTATGTACGGACGAATGTAATCGAGCCACAGTTGTTGTCCCGGTGTTTCAAATCCGGTTGGAGCAATGTTGTTGATGTAATTCTCGAGAAACTCGTGACTTTTCGCATTCAGGATGCTCTTCGATTTTTTTGTAGCGGGTGCTTTTGTTTTCTTTGCCATGGCAATATTTTAATTTCAAAATTAGACTTGAAAAAACCTGTGGTGAATGTATCAAGAAAATAGTTTAAACAACACCTCGGTGAACAAATCGCGCACACGCGAACTCATTCAAACGGCAGACGGATCGTTCACGTTGTTTATTCCAGAAGTTGAAGAAACGTATCATAGCAAGCACGGGGCGGTTCAGGAGTCGATGCACGTATTTATTGAAAACGGATTGTTTCAATTCAACAAGAATGAAATTCGAATTTTGGAAGTAGGACTGGGCACTGGGCTGAATGCTTCGTTAACGTTGCAGCATGCCAAGAGCAATGTGCATTATGTGGCGTTGGAGCCTTATCCGCTATCTAAGGAGGTGTTAACTCGGTTGGATGAGCAAGCGCATTCTTTTTTCGAAATGAAATTTCACGAATCGAAATCGGGTGAAATTGTTTCGGTCTCTGATTGCTTTTCGTTTGTTCGAATGGAAGTGGGGTTGGAAGAATTTCAATCGGAAGAAAAATTCGATATCATTTATTTCGATGCCTTTGGACCACGGGTAGAGCCAGGGTTATGGACGTTGGAGCGCATGCAGCAGTGTTTCGAATTGTTGAAAGAAGGCGGAATGTTGGTCACCTATTGTGCGAAGGGCGAAGTCCGTCGCAATCTTCAATCGGCGGGTTTTGTCGTTGAGCGCTTGCCGGGGCCTCCGGGGAAAAGAGAAATGTTAAGAGGAAGAAAGAGAGTTTAAAAGAGGGTAAGAAAATTCATTCTCATTCTCTTTTTGTTTCTCATTCTTTTTTATACCTATTTCCGGCTATGCGTTTCAAGCTTTTCGCTTCGCTAAAAGGCTTTCCACTGCTATCCGGGGTATGGAAGATTTGTTTTGAC
>JBJTWB010000188.1:0-18486 GCA_046081505.1 Bacteroidota bacterium
ATCGAGGACCAGGCGCGGCATCGAGCAGGTGACCGAAGCCGTCGGCACGCGGAGCGCCCGACCGCCCTGACAAAGCTCAATTCATGATGGCCAATTGCGACCGTGTCATTCAAGGTGCTGCAAATGCCGCAAATCAGGCCAAAATGGATATAGCCGCACAGCTGACTTTAATGGTTTCTTGTGTGGGAAGAAAATTAGTGATGAAAAATAGGACAGACGAAGAACTTGAGGCCGTTATCGACACACTAGGAAACAGCACCTATTTCGGCTTCTATAGCAACGGAGAAATTTGCCCTACACCAGAAGGGCATTCCACTTTGCACAATCAAACCATGACCATTACGACACTTTCAGAGGTATAATGAGTATTGATGATGTACATCCGCTACTGAAACGACAACTCAAAAAACACTTGAGTATTCATGGGGTTATTCCTAATGAAATAGCTCTTTTCGTACAAAGTGTCAATGAAAGCTACCAACTTTACGAGCAAAGTAGAGAACTGGTAGAGCGCGCAATGACTTTAAGTTCAGAGGAATTATTCGAAAAAAACAACTTACTTGAACTTGAAACGCAAAGACAACAAAAAATCATTGAACAGCTGAAAGAAGCCATTCAAACATTAAATCCCGATACCGAAATCAAGGAAGATCATAATATTCTGAAAGTGATTGATCTCCTTCAAACATCTCTAAAAGAGAGAAAGCAATTCGAAGAAGAACTGAATTTAGCCAAAGAAAAAGCTTTGAAAGATTTAGAGATACGAAAACTCTTTTTGGCCAACATTTCCCACGAAATCCGCACTCCCATCAATGCCATTTCTGGCATGTCTGGAATTTTAGCCGATACTCCGCTCAGTCCAATTCAAACAGAATACCTAGATGCCATTCAATCTTCATCTCGAAATTTAATGGCAATTGTCAATGATATACTCGACATGTCGAAATTGGAAAGTGGGAAATTCTCCATTGAAAAAATTTCGTTTAACCTTCGAAAACTGATTGAACCCATTTGCAAAGTTTTTGGATTAAAGGCGGAAGAAAAAGGAGTGCAACTTGAACTTGACATTTCGCCAAAAGTTTCGAACAATCTGGTTGGAGACCCCACACGCATTGCGCAAATTGTAAACAACCTCGTAAGTAACGCAACCAAATTCACGGAACACGGAAAAATTAATGTACGTATTTATAAAGAAGCAAAACTCACTTGCTTCGAGGTGCAGGATACTGGCATTGGTATTTCTGAAGACAAATTAAAATCAATCTTTGAATTCTTCTCTCAAGAAGACAACACCATTACCCGAAGATTTGGTGGCACCGGCCTTGGACTGGCTATTAGCAAATCACTGGTAGAAATGATGCATGGTGAATTATCTCTAACCTCTGAAAAAGGCGTTGGATCGAAATTCACTTTTAAACTTGAATTACCTGAAGGGGAAGAAGAGAAATTAAATCTTGAAAAACAAGGTAACACACGGCTAGATAACAAACGCGTCCTTATTGTTGAAGACAACGAACTCAACTTATTTCTTGCTGTGACCGTTTTAAAAAAATCGGGTGCCATCATATACACAGCCGAAAATGGACAAGTAGCGGTAGATCTTTTAAAAGAACAGCGCATCGATTGCATACTCATGGATTTACAAATGCCTGTTCTTGACGGAATATCAGCTACGTTACGAATCAGAAATGAACTTGCACTTACAACCCCCATTATTGCCCTAACAGCCAATGCACTTGAGAGTGAGAAAAAGAAATGTCTTGAATTAGGTATGGGTGCATACATCACAAAACCATACGACCCCACTTTTTTAATTCAAAGTATTTCAAACTTGATTGAACCGAATGGTCAAAGTAGAAATTTAGAGCAAGTCAGTTTCGCAAAATTGTTTGAAATGGTTGGAGATTCAGTTCCACAAGTGATTCAACTCAGTAAAATATTTTTAGAGCAATTCGAACAAAACTGCCATGCTGTGGAACGCGCTATTCAAAGCAAAGACAATGACAACCTTGCAAGAATTGCCCATAAAATGAAACCGTCATTCAAACTATTTAACTTGAACGAGAATGCGGCAACTTGTTAGAAAATTGAAGATGCTTTTCAAAAGAACAACTTCAATACTGTACAGGAGCTCTCAAGACAACTACTCAACAACCAATTTTCCATTGCGAACCAAGTACAAGCTGCACTTGACAAAGCATATAACAAACAAACATTACAATGAGAGTTGGGATTTTTGCATCAGGAAGTGGGAGTAATGCGCTAAACATTATTCAGCACGCAAAAAAAACGAACACCTTTGAAGTTGCATGTATCTTAACGAATAACCCAAAAGCAGGGGTAATTCAACACGCCACCAATGAAGATATTCCATTTTTGGTATTTTCCAAAACTGATTTTACTTCCTCACTCACCATCTTGGAATATCTAAAAAAGCAAAAGGTGGATGTAGTCATTCTCGCTGGTTTCCTTTGGCTCATTCCAACTTACTTAGTGCAAGCCTTTCCGAATCGAATTTTAAACATACACCCCGCACTTCTCCCAAAACACGGAGGAAAAGGCATGTATGGGCATTTTGTTCATGAAGCTGTAGTTCGTAATCAGGATGCTGAAAGTGGAATTACCATACATCTTGTGAATGAGCACTACGACGAAGGCGCAATTATTTTCCAAAAAAGTGAGTCGGTTGTTGGTATGAATGCCAATGAGGTAGAACTTGTTGTTCGACGCTTGGAGATTGAACATTATCCGCAAGTGATTTCGAATTTCATTCAAACACTTCAGAAATAAATCTACCTTTGCTTCATGAATTGGAATTGGGTTGAAATCGGATCCTGCTTTATGGTCCTTTTTGCGGTCATTGATATTGTTGGCAGCATACCTATCATTTTAGATGTTAAGAAGAAAACGGGTAATGTACAACCACTCATTACCACGCTGGTTTCGCTCATTTTAATGATTCTTTTCTTGTTCGGAGGAGAGACCGTGCTTGGTCTTTTTGGTGTAGATGTTTATTCATTCGCTGTAGCCGGTTCATTCATTCTCTTTTTCATTGCATTAGAGATGATTCTTGGAATTCAGCTATTCAAGCAAAAAGATACATCCAGTAAAATTGCAGCTGTGGTTCCATTGGCATTCCCTACCATTGCAGGGGCCGGAACAATTTCCACCCTTATTTCGCTGAGAGCAGAATATGAAGCCATAAACATTGTCATTGCTATCCTTTTGAACATGCCCATCATTTACTTGGTACTTCGGCTAACAAATCCAATTGAACGAATGCTTGGTCCAAATGGACTAGCCATCTTAGAAAAAATGTTCGGAATCATACTTTTTGCGATTGCACTTAAACTTTTCACGAAGAATATTGGTTATTTGTTTCCACACTAATATCTCAAGTATGAGAAAAATATTCCACCTCGGTTCTTGCAGTACAAACCAGCGAATTTTGAAAGAACTTGCACCGCACACATCGCAATTCGAATTCAAAGACATCAAGTTAGAAAAAATCACTGCCAAAGAATTGGACGAATTGAAAAAGCTTGCTGGCAGCTATGAAGCACTATTTAGTCGGGTGGCGTTAAAGTATCGTTCACTCGGACTCAACAACATGGAGCTTACCGAAGACGACTACAAAAAATACATTTTAGAAGAGTACACGTTTCTAAGAAGACCCGTTATTGTCAATGGTAATGCCATTTTCATTGGAAATGCAAAATCCAATGTAGCTGCCGCCCTAAACTCTCTCTCTAATTCATAAATGTCAACTCAACAGCGATTAGCCCATTTTGCTTTATTCGCTGTTGCCCTCATTTATAGCGCCAATTACTTGGTTGCGAAATGGGTTATGCCACATCCCATTTCAGCAAATGCATTTATTGTACTTCGAGTTGCTGGTGCGTGCCTATTATTTTGGCTTCTTCTTGGCAAGAATAGGGGCATTCCCGAGAGGAGAGACCTACTTCTTCTCGCTTTCTGCGGTTTGACCGGGGTTGCTACAAACCAACTTTTCTTCTTCAATGGCTTGGCGTTAACATCACCAGTGAATGCCTCCATAATTATGACCACAAATCCAATCTTAGTTGGCATTCTTTTTTATTTCGGAATAAAAAGAATTCCATCATGGAAAACATTTGTTGGTATTGCCATGGGAACACTTGGTGCAATTGGCATTCTATTGCTACGCCCCAACCAAGAACAATCCTCCGCTCATTTTTTCGGAGACATTTTTATATTGATTAATTCACTAAGCTATGGTGTGTACTTGACTACAGTGCCCCGACTCATGAAGAAATATTCGCCGTTATTTGTGATTACTTGGGTGTTCACTTTCGGACTTGTATGCGTTCTTCCTTTCGGATGGTCTGAATTAAACACCATACCATGGAGCGGCTTATCCTCCCTGCATTGGTTCTGTCTTACTTTTATCATTGTAGCCGTCACATTTCTCACTTATCTCTTCAATATTTTCGCTCTCAAACATGTGAATCCAACCATTACCAGTGCGTACATCTATCTTCAACCCTTACTAGCAGGAATTTTCGCATATCTCTTCGCAGGTGTAGGAAATCAAGATCACACAGCAAGCATCACCTGGACGAAAATTATCTTCGCCCTGTTCATCTTCTTGGGTGTGTATTTGGTAAGTAAGGAAAAGTCTAAAAACTGAGCTCTATACCAAACGAAGGCATAATAGGCAGCTGGTCTGCTCGCTTCGCAGTAACCCGATCAATATAAAATACGTTGGCTCGGTTATAAGCGTTTGTAACTCCAAGGTTATATTCCATAGAGGCCTTCTCCCATTTTTGTGTTTTACGTATATTCAAATCCAAACGATGATACCAAGGAAGTCTGCCTGTATTCAAATCCGCAAATTGAATACCCAATTCAGGTGAATTCGTGTAGATGTAGTCGGTTGAAATTCCACCGGGAAGCGTTGGTGGTTCATAAAAACCTTGTGTTTGAGTGAAAGGCAAACCACTACCCAAATTCCATCTTGCACTTACCTCCCACGTTCTGTCTTTTCCAAAAGCATGTGAAGCAACAAAATTAATGTTGTGTCTGCGATCAAAAACGGGGTCATACCAACGTAAACCATCCCATCTATCAACATTCATAATGGAATACACCATATTCACTGTAGAGAATTTTGTGCTGTATTTAAGTACTATATCACACCCAACTGCAAAACCACTTTCAAGTATGAAATCCTCTCTCAACACCTCGGGCTTGTCATTATTAGCAGCATCATCAGGGAAAATCTTATTTCTATTCGTATTGGTTACTTGCTTGAAATTGCGGTAATAGCCTTCTACGTTCAAATTCCATTCTTCCGTAAGATCAAACTCGAATCCACCAACAAGATGCGATGCCTTTTGAAGCGAACTCTTCACATCAACCTCTTCACCGTTCGGCGCAGTGAATGTACTTTGAATGTCATCTGGACTTGCTAAGAATCCATAGAATAAGTTTACCACATCACGATCTGAATTGGTTGCCATTAAATTCTGAGAATATAGACCTGTAGCCAATTTCAGACGCAAACGACTGGTTGCCTTATATTTTATTCCCAACCGTGGTTCAGGTGAAGTAACTGCTAAGCTGCTGTAGTACTGTAGACGAAACCCAGGTTCAATAATGAGCTTTTTACGATTGATTTTATATGAAACAAATGCATTGAGCTCTGTTGTATTCTGATCCAAATTAACCTTTACACCCAATGGATTAAACGTGTTGTAATAGGTTGAAAAACCTAGAACTTCAACTCCATATTTTACAGCGTCCTTGCCTATAGAGTAATTAAAGTCTAATCCGAAATTAAAAGACTGAATACCGCTACTGCGATCTGCAACCGTTGCTTCTTGTAGCGTTACGTCATATTTGCTCCAAGCGAAAATACCATTAATGAGAACAGAGGATGAAGTGGGTGCTACCACGAAATTGCTTCCAAAACCGATGTTCTTCCAATTCAAATTCGACAACGCCTGATATTTCGTAACGGCGTCGTCAAAAGAAAAACCAAACACATTGAAACTGCTTCCGTTCGACCCCGAAAACGAAAGTTTACCATACAAATCTGTGTAGTTAAATGGAAGACCATCACCGTTGTTTACGTATGGATAAAGCGTTTTGGAACTTCGGTCCAAGTAACTGTTCTTCGCACTTAAAATGTATGAAATACCATTTCCATTCTTACCCATCTTTTTCAATGGACCTTCAATTTGAACTTTCGATCCAAAGGGATTGAATCCAATTTTCCCATCCATTGACTTTTTATTTCCATCGCGTGTGCGAATATCCATAACAGAAGAAATTCTACCTCCGAATTGTGCTCCGAATCCACCGGTATAAATATCTGCCCCAGAAATAATATCTGTGTCAAACACAGAAAACAAACCAATGCTGTGGAAGGGATTATATACAATCATTCCATCAAGTAGAACTTTGTTCTGAATGGGGCTACCACCACGAACAAATACTTGACCTCCTTGATCACCAGTAGAGACAAAACCTGGTAGCGTTGTTAGCACTTGAACAATGTCTTTTTGTCCACCGAAAGACGGGACAATCTTAAAGTCTTTTGGTCGTAAGGTTTCAACCGAAATATTCACGTTGTTCACTTGTTGCTCTTTGTCTCCTGTAACCTCTACTTGTCCCAACTGAAAATCTCTTTTGGTTAATACCAAATTCTTGGTTACCACCTGCCCAGGTTTAACTTCAATTTCTTCCTTTATTTCATTGTAGTTGATGTTTCGAGCAACTAGGGTGTATTTGCCAGGCTTCAATTTCGTTAAACTGAAATATCCCTTTTCATCGGTGTTCATCCCTACATCTGTCCCTTCAAGACCAACAAGAATCATACTTAGGCCCTCACCCTTCTCGGCGTCCTTCACAAATCCCTTAATGGCTCCATCTTGTCCAATTACAGCTTGACAAGCTAAGACCAAGAGTATTATTAAACTTTTTTTCATTCTTTCAAAAATCAATGCGCACGAAGGTAATTCATATCTCAGCAAATTGACTAAAATTTGGCGCAATTCAGAAAAGGAATTACTTTAGGCATTGTATTTGAAAATTACGGAACTAAATCACCAACATGAAAAATCTGCTTGCCCTATTCTTTCTGGTAGGAACACTCGGTTTGAACGCTCAAACCAAAGACTACAGCGACCTACTTTCACTATTTGTAGATGAAAAATTTGAAAAATGTTTGCGGAAAGCTGAGGACTATACGCTCTCAGATAAAACCAAGACTGATCCACTTCCCTATTTGTTTATGAGTCGCTGCTTTTACGAAATGAGCAAAAGGGATGAGTTCAAAGAGGCATTTCCAAAAGCCAATGTTGATTGTTTTAAGTACATTTCTAAATATGCTCAAATGGCAAAGAAAAAGCCAGCTGAAGCAAGAATTGATGAGTTTCAAGACTACCTCAATGAATTAAGAAAATTCGGAATTTCAGAAGCGGAAGATCGAATTGGCAAGGGAAAAGTTTCGAACGCCAAATTCTATTTCGATGCCATGGTCGATGTAGATCCAAAAGATGCTGGTGCATTAATCATGTACGCCTATTGTTTAGAATTCGCGAAAGACAAAAAATGTACGCTTTCTTATGACAAAGCCAAAGCACTTTTGACCAACGGTGAAGCATCATCTGATCAAGATGTTCAAAAAGATTTCTTGAAGTACGCCCTAATTTTTTACAGCACCAAACTTTCAGAAAAGGGGAGCAATGACGCAGCTTTAGAATGGATGAATCTGGGAGATTCTTACTTCAAAGGTGATGCTGAATACAAAGCAGCAAAATCACTTATTGGTGGATAAGAAATAAAATCATTTACGAAAAAGTCTTCCTTTTGGAAGACTTTTTTATTTCTTCCACTTTTTGAATTGCTTAATCCACCATTTCCCTTCACTAACGGAGCCATAACCCAACAACTGCCCACCAAATCCTCTAAAAAATCGCTCCACATTGGGCATCATTGACCCTTCAAAATCAAAGCTTGTTGCGCCCAAAGATTCTGCAAGTTCAATGCAATACATTAATCCGCAAGCTGAAAGAGCATTGTCTTTTTTCTCATTCACAGCCGCGAAATAGTACATAACTCCATCGAAGAGTCCACATACCGCTAGATAACGCCCATTCTCTTCTGCGATGCAATGAAATGGGGACGTAATATTCCTATCCATCATCTCTTCAAATCCGCTTCCTCCAGTGATTCCATAAAGATTCAACCCTGACTGAAATGAACGCCATTGTTCTGGGGTAAATGTTCCATTTTTAAATTCATACGATTCTTTTCGTGCCAAAACATTTTTCAGCTTTCCGCTCATTTGATCACGCCATGAAGAATTCAAATCAATGCGGTAGGTATATTTCAAAGTTGGTTGAATTCCCTCCCAAATAAAAGGTTGAAAGTCATTCCACTCTGGTGGAAAATCCAATTTCCAATAAGCATAATTCGATTCATTCAATCCGTTAATCAAACATTGCAAAACCTCCTTACGCTTGGTATTTTGCCCGCTGCGTTTTGAAACCGTATTTTCTGTATACACTCCAATTGTTGGCATCAGTGGGGGTGTAATGACTTGTTTACCCCACCATGAACGGGTTGACCAAACCAAAAAAGCAGCTACCAATTGACCACCATCTTCTTCTATTTGAAGCACTCGCCACTCTCCATTTTTTGAGTTCCCCATCAACCAAATCTCATGAAATAACCCCTGAAAAGTATACCCATTCAAAGTATCAACTGCAATGTCTCTAAATTTCATGTATTTCGTTTTGAAAATAATTTATCCACTTTTCCTTTTCTAATACCCACGAATTTTCCATTCTGAATTTTTCAAATCCCGAACTAAAATCAGACTTCGAACGAGAACAAATTTCCATCACAGCTTTATGAATTCCATCTATACTCCAATCAGATACAACTGAACCAATTTCATACTTTCGAACCAATGCTGTGCAGTCTATTAAATCATTCGTTAGAATAGGAATTTCAGATAAAACGGTTTCAAAAAATTTATTTGGAAGACAATAAGCATAACTCAGACATTGAGGCTCAACCGAATTTATCCCACAATCTGCGCTTCCCGTGTACCTTCCAATTTCACTTCCCGGCACCAGCGGATGATAAAATATCCTTGAGCTCCGCTCCGCTCTTACTTCAATTTGTTCTGCTAATTTTCCACCCCCCATAATGACTAAAACAAATTCAGATGTTGTGAAGGCCTCAAACGCATCCATCAACAATTCCAGTCCGCGTCCCGGCATGAGCGCTCCTTGATAAAGACATACCTTTTGAGAGGTCTCTAATTTGAATTTATCATGAAACACACGCCCTGATTTGATAGGTACCACCTCTGGAATGTTGCGTATCAAAGCAACCTCACCTAATTCATATTCTTTTTGATACCACTCTTGAATAGACGGACTTACGGTGATCACCAATTTTGCACGATGAATGTATTTTGATTCCAACCAACGCACAAATCTCTTATTCCATTTGCCTTTGCCCATGCGTTCAGATTCCAACTCGTGGCAATCATAAATCAATATCAATTGCCTGTTATACATTTTTGCAATAAGACCCATAAGAAAAGCCTCTACATCATTGCAGATCAGCGCATCGGCTTTTCTTATTTGCCAACTCGCACGAAGCATGAACTCGAAGAAATGAAATGCACCAATGAAGGCGTTCCAACGGGGAATAATATGAGAAAAAGGCCGAATGCGTTGCACTGAATACTCCTTGAATTCTTCATGGTGCTCCAATCCCTTTTTATGCAATGCAACAATTGATACGTCATGATTCAATTCAAACAACGCTGAAGCCATGCGTGCAACACGATTATCATTCACAAAGGTTGTATGTACAAGTGAAATTACTTTCATGAATCTACAGGTTTATTCCGCATGACATATTTCTCCACTTGCCAAGTTATTACCGCCAAATTCAAAACGAAATATACAATTTTAGAGATTGCAAAAAATTTCAAAGCCTCAATTTGGTTTAAACCATATTCATGCGCCACATAAATAGCTACAATGGCCAACGCAAAATGCAATGCATCAAGTAAAGTTCCCAGTCTTTGCATTTGAATTCGGTAAGTGATAAAAGCTATGGAAGATGATACAAAATTCAGTGCAAACCAGCCACTTAGCCATTGAAGGTATATCAGCGATTCCGACCACTGTTCACCAAAAACGAAGCCCATTGTATTTTGTGGTAACAACCAAACAAATGAAACTAAGATAATGGCGAAAAATAAAAATCTAAAAAGCACCTTATAGTACAATTTCTTTAGTTCCGAAGCATCCTCAATTTCACTAATTCGCTGAAAAAAAACCTGACTGTATGAATTACTAATAACATTCAGTGGAGCTTGAACCATTCTTCGGCAAAGAGCCATCATTCCAACTCCAACTGGACCATAATAAATCACAAAAATCCCAACGTGCGCCCATTGGGCTATGCGATTTAAAACACTACCCCATATGCTAAACAAAGGGTAATCTTTATGCTTTATCGCTTGTTCTCTTATTTCACTGCGATCGAGACCCGCTAAACCCTTTGCTTCATCTTTAATAAATTTCCAAAAGGAAAAAATAGCCGCAAATAAATTCCCTACCAAGGTGGACCAAGTCAATCCAATTACCCCCCAATTCAATATACCAAATCCAATTTTTACTGGCTCCGCACCGACTGCGGCAATTACTTTTGCAGAAGCGGCCACCTTATATTTTTTTTTTCTTGAAAACCAATAATTCAAAGCATTCGCAACAGCCGTCAAGAACAAAACAGGACCAAGTGACCACAGAATTAACTCTAAACTTGGAGTCCCCATGGCAGTTGCAATTGAGTTGCTAAACACAATTGCAACCACTCCAAAAAATGCACTTGTAACCAATGCAATAATCAATGTAAGACCTAGAATATGCCTCGCAGTTTCTTCATCGCGCGGGTGCATGATTGCAAACTCGTACTTTCCTGTAACCAAAACGGAAAGTACTGTAATTAACATAAGAAATTGTTCAAGTGTTGTGAAGTCCTCTGGGGTGAACAATCGAAAGACAAAGGGTGAAAGCAAAAAAACCACCCCTTGACCTATGACCGTTCCAGCCATTAAAGTAAAGACGTGTTTCAGGTATGCGTTCGACCGAAAGATGCTCATCAATTCTTCTGTGCAGCAGAATAAATTCGTTCTATAATTTCAACCACCTTCAATCCCTCCATTGCATTTGTTGTTATCTGACCTTTTCCATTCAGTGCATCAACAACATTTTGTATCACATATATGTGGTTTGCTGCACTGCCCTTATAAGCCCCATAGTCATTCGCAGGATTTCCAGGCGCTAATTCGGGCATGGTATAATTTTCAATTTCACAGTATGCAACTTCGTTCATGTATTGACCACCAATTTTCACAGTGCCCTTTTCAGCAACTATGGTTAAACTGCTTTCATAGTTTACATAATTTACCGCAGTTGAGAAGTTGATGGAACCCATTCCTCCCTTCAAGAAATCAAAAAGAACAATTCCCGAGTCTTCAAACTCAGTTGAATGCTGGTGTTTAAAATCGCGCAGTCTTGCTTGAATGTTGGTAATGTCACCGAACAACCAAAACATAATGTCAATGAAATGACTAAATTGTGTAAATAGTGTTCCACCATCTAAAGACTTAACGCCCTTCCACCCGCCTGGCTTATAATATCTATCATCTCTATTCCAAAATAAATCCACGTTAACCATATAGATTTCTCCAAGAACGTTTTCTTCCAAGATGGATTTGATCCACTCACTAGGCGGACTATATCTATTCTGCATGACGCAGAACACTTGTTTGTTTGCTTTTAGTGATTCAAATACAATCTCTTCGCAATCAGCCTTGGATAATGCCATTGGCTTCTCTACAACCACATGCTTACCATTTCTTAGAGCCAATAAACTATGTTCAGCATGCAGACCATTCGGCGTACAAACACAAATAACATCCAAATTTTCTTCCTTCATCATGAGCACCGGGTCATGATAGAAAGGCACTTCATACGAAACGGCACATTCTTCTTGTGAACGAACATCACACATTGCAACCAATTCAGCACCCTCCTGACGTATAACCATTTCAGCATGTCTTTTACCGATATGCCCGCATCCAATGACTCCAAATCGAATTTTATTCATGTTTCAAAAATACGGATGATATACGATTATTCGCGACCCGTCTTGTTGGAAATAATTAATCCAACATTCAAAAGCACGCTCCAAGGATTTTCCTTTTGCTCATAATAATTCGCACTGAGACTAATGGGGCCTATTGGTGAATGAAAAACCAATGCAGCGCTTCCAAGTGTAAAGGTCCTTTTATTATTGAAGAAACCTACCTCACCATTCGGTTTTTGCAAGACGGTTTCAAATGGTCGAAAGCCATATAAGTCCATTCGAAAATCCACAGATTTACCAACATGAACAATAGGAGAAACGCCTACAGATAAGAATTTTGGCGCACGCAATTGCGGTAAGAAATAGGTAGCCAACTCGGGGAATGCGGACAATGTTGGACAATTAATTAACGTTGCAGTATAGTTTTGAAATTTCGGAATGTTGGTATATACACCTTCAATGTGAGCACCAAAGGTGAACCTTTTCTCATGTATGAAATAGTTATCATAAGCAGCCCGAATGGCATACCATTGACGCTCATTTGTAATGGTATCTCTATTTAATGAGGTTGTTCCAGGAATGGTATACTCAATTCCTTGAGTGAACTTACACGCCAATTTCAAACGCGCACCAGAACTTGCATACTGCGGCCTATTCAGGGTATTTCTTTCATAGACTAGTCTAGCCATACCCGCATTTAATTGAGTCATATCTGCTGTGTCTACACTCAAAAAATTTCGCGATTGATAGTATTTGTCATATTGATAAGCATAAAGCGCATCAAGTGAAAGTTTCCCATAAGTTGCAACAGGCATAGAAAGTGAGGCCTCTGCTGTTCGTTCATTTAATAAGATAAACGACGGCTTAACATCCTCGAAAAATGCAGAAACACTTTTATAAAAATCCCATCTGTTTTGAGTAAATGCTAAACCTGTTTGAATAGGTAAATTCTTCAGTTTCAAACGACCCTGTACCCGAACCATTACCGATCCATAAAACCTACCAAAGTATGAATTGGCTTCAAGCAACACTGGAATTTTACCGAAATTATGGTATCGTAAACCTATGTAACCCGCAGATATAGCTCTACTCGCATAGTTTCCACCAAATGATACAAACAAATCTTTTTCTCGAGTCATTTTCAATTTCATGTCGAAATTCTGTCTTTTCCCATTGTATTTCAATGTTGGATAAATAGATTTCACCTCACCTTCTTTGAGTATTCTAAAATAATTTTCTTTCAATTCATCAATTGAAACTGTTGAATTCTTCTTACCCATTAAGTCTTGTGAAACACGTAGATCTCGTTTACCTAGTCCAGAAACCTCAATCTTACCAATTTCAAATTGTGGCATTTTTGAACGAAATTCCGTTCTTTTCACTTGAATTTCTTGGTTCGAAACGCGACGTTCAATAATTGACTGAATATCGTTCATTCGATTCATTGTAGCAGCGTAACCCGCATCTATAGAAAATCCAACATCTTCAAAATCGAATGTGGAGACATTGGAAACATTGGGCGTGACAACAATAATTTCTTTACAAGGCAGCTCTACTTTTTTTTCCGTTACAATTAAAGCCTCAAGTTGAGACATCAAATCATTCTCTTTGGGTTCTGGTGCTCCATCGGAAACATCACATCCTAAAATGACATCGGGTAAAAACTCATTGTACAAAACATCAATGGGGAAATTGTTATAGATTCCACCGTCATAAAGTAGCTTCCCTTCCACGCGAATTGGAGGAATGAAAAAAGGGTAGGTTGCCGAAGCACGAATAGCTTCGTTCAAATTTCCTTCTCGAAAAATAAATTCTTTCTGATTGGATACATCAGCAGCAACCGATCGAAAAGGCACGAATAAATGGTTGAAATCATGGTTTGCGACTGCATTCGCTTGACCCAACATTCTCATATGATTCCAGTCCATATAACTTGGGTCAATCAGGTTTGTTGGTAGCGCATTACTCCAGTTGTCACCTCCGCTATATTTCAAATTAACCATAGCGGGATGAGCAGATTGCTCCAAATAAAAAAATCTCAAATCACTTGGCCAATTTCCCTCTGAAACTTCTTGAAATTCTTTCGTTCGAGATAAAGAATCCATTTCTTGAATCGAATATCCCGAAGCATAATATGATGCCACAATGGCTCCCATACTAGTACCCACAATGTAATCAATTGGAATATTATTTTCTTCAAGCGCCTTTAAAAAACCAACATGTGCCATAGCCGTTGCACCCCCACCACTCAACACAACACCCACACGCTGGCCATGCGATTTTACCACATAAAAAAAGAGCAATGCCAACAATGCATAATGCTTGAATTTCATAATGCAAAGTTGCTCAAAAATCACATGGGTTCAAGAGAGAACGTAAAAAAAAAGACCTTTTTTTGATATCGCATCAATTTCAAACTTTAAACAAGATTAAATCATTGCACAGCGGTCGTTCAACCTTTGATTCGTAAATTCGAGTTATGAAGTCTCTGCAAAGAAGTAAATCCATAAACATACTGCTATATTCAATGGCGGCATACTTACTTTTTCAATTGCTTTGGTGGGGAGTTCAACTTTATCAATTGCATGAAAAGTTAATTTCTATTGAATCCAATTTGATTCCAAAGGAGCAACTTCTTAACAAAAAACTGGCAATGATTGTTGGAGAAGGAATTGTATTTCTCCTCTTTTTGGGAATTGCATTTTGGTGGATTAGAAAAAATGTTTGGCGCGATTTGAAATTCGCACAAAAAGAAAAAAATTTCATGCAAGCAATCACGCATGAATTAAAAACGCCCATTGCTGCAATCAGAATAAACGCCCAAACTATCAAAGACCGAGAACTCAACTCTCAACAAAGAGAGCAACTTCTTCAGTTTATTTTAGATGAATCGAATCGACAAGAATTACTCATTGAAAATATTTTACTTTCCACTCAATTCGAAAACAAAGGCTACCAGAAAAATTTCAGTGATATTGATTTAATTTCTGTTCTAGATATATCTGTCAAAAGAATTCAGCTTCTCTATCCAGAAGCGCAAATTTCCTCCATAAAAATGGATAGACCTTCAAACTTGGTTGTATCTGGAAATGCAGACCTCCTGCAAATGGCCTTTTTTAATCTCATTGAAAACGCTATTAAATATTCGCTTCCGCTCCATACCAATCCAAATATTCAGATTCACATGAAGCATTCCGATTCAAAAATCGAAATTAAAATCGAGGATTTCGGTATTGGTATTTCCTCATTGGAGTTGAATCACATTTTCAAGAAATTTTATCGCATCGGTGACGAAAACACCCGTAAAACAAAAGGTTCTGGTTTGGGGCTGTATATTGTCAAATCTATTTTTGACTTACATCAAGCTAAAATTATTGTAGAGAGCACCATTGGTAAAGGATCTACATTTGCCGTAACATTTTTAAATAATGAACAATAAGGTAGGATTAATCATATTAGATGGTTGGGGAATTGGGAAAAATGACTCTTCGAACGCCATTCTTAGCGCCAAAACAACTTATACTCAAGAATTGAACAACATTGCAGCAAAGGCAACTTTGCGCACTGATGGTGAATTTGTAGGACTTCCTGAGGGTCAAATGGGGAACAGTGAAGTTGGACACATGAATATCGGTGCCGGCCGAGTTGTTTACCAGGATTTGGTTAAAATTCATCTGAGTATTCGAAATCGCGAATTACAACGGAATTCCGAACTTCAATCGGCCTTTGAATTCGCAAAAAAAGAAAATAAAAATGTTCATTTCATTGGACTTGTTTCAGATGGCGGTGTTCACTCACACATTAATCACTTGAAAGCACTCATAGATATTACGGAAGAGCAACAACTCACCAACGTATTTATTCATGCCATAACAGACGGACGCGACTGCGACCCAAAGAGTGGAATACATTTCATACAAGAACTCGAAAACCATTGCAACGGAAAACAGGCAAAAATCGCAAGCATAATAGGTAGATATTATGCCATGGATCGCGACAAGAGATGGGAACGTGTAAAAAAAGCATATGACCTTTATGTGCATGGTACTGAAAACGAGTTTGAATCTGCTTCTTCTGCCGTTGCACATTCATATTCGGAAGGTGTTACAGACGAATTCATTGAGCCCGGGCAAATCAGAGGCAATTACCAGCACATTTCAGACGGGGATGTTGTTGTCTGTTTCAACTTCAGAACCGATCGATGCAGAGAAATTACCATGGCTCTCCATCAGCAAGATTTCCCCGACTTCAACATGAAAAAACTACCGTTGTATTACGTAACAATGACAAAATATGACGACTCATTTCAAAACGTACATGTTTTATTTGAAAAAGATAACTTAAGCAGCACAATTGGAGAAACGCTTGCCCACGCCAACAAGACACAACTCAGAATTGCGGAAACAGAAAAATATCCACACGTTACTTTCTTTTTTAACGGAGGAAGAGAAGAGCCATTCGAAGGCGAAAGTAGAATAATGATTCCATCACCCAAGGTTGCGACATACGATCTTCAACCAGAAATGAGTGCATGTGAAATAGCATCTTCATGCATAGATTTTTTAAATAACCAGGCTCCGGATTTTTTTTGTTTGAATTTCGCAAATCCCGATATGGTTGGGCATACCGGCGTGTATGAAGCGATAGTAAAGGCAATTGAAACAACCGACCAATGCTTAAGACAAGTAGCTGAGCATGCCATTCATCTTGGGTATTCATTAATCATCATTGCCGATCATGGAAATGCCGATTGTGCCATAAACGAAGATGGAACACCCAATACAGCCCATACAACCAACCCCGTCCCTGTTTGGGTAGTGGATAAACAAGTATCTCAAATAAAAGATGGTAAACTTGCTGATGTGGCACCAACTGTATTAACACTTATGGGAATAGAAAAACCCCAATCAATGACTGGGGTTTCTTTGATTAATTAACTTTATTTTTTTACTTACGCATGACGTGAACATATCCATCACGGCTTACTCCATCACTGCGCATCAATATCCAATAATACACACCGTCTTCCAATCCTTCGGCTTTCCAAGGATTCGTATTGTCGTAATTACTTGACTCGTAAACCAAAGTTCCCCAACGGTTATACACCTCAACTTTTGAATTTGGGAAACTTTCAATTCCCTCAACAATGAAAGCTTCGTTCAAACCATCATTGTTTATGATCATGATGTTCGGTTCTTTTGTATCACAAACCACAACTATAAATGGAATAACAGCTGACTGATTGCAAGCATCAGTAATGGTTACATCAACAATTTCATTTGTAGTTCCTGTAATGATATTAGTCAAAGGATCCAAGATTAAAGTGGAAGAGGTAATGTACGTGTATGGCTGTAGTCCTCCTTGTACCAAAACTTCAGAGGGATCGAACGCACATAAATCTTGTGGACCCGCAAATGATATTGGCGCTGGTTCAGAAATAATAAAGCTATCTGTTTGTGTTCCCTGACAATAATCGGTCACTGTGTATGTGTATGTTCCTGCAGACCCTTGAGCGAAGTTTTGAATTGATCCGTTTTGATTGTTACTCCAAGAATAATTGTATGGCGGATATCCACCCGACGCCAAAATATTCACAGTATTAGATGTACCCGGACAGATAAGGAAGTCGTCTGTTTGCGGAACTGCCATTCCTTGATAGTCCAACAAATCTATTTGTGTTGAAACACTCACAGAGTCGCACATTCCATCACACATAAATTGACCCGCAATAATAATGGTTTCAGTTGGTTCAACTTCATTGTCTGGAAGCGGAATAATGTCAATGGATGTTGTCTGACCCACAATTATTTGTGTCACTCCATTTGTGGTGTAGTCTACCCCATAGGTTGCGGTACCACCAAAGATGAGTTGGATGGTATCTCCTGGCTCTAGACAACTTGGCATGGTAAAGTTCACTTGACCGTTTACGCATCCTTCAAGAATTGAATTCGGGGGCAAATTCGGTGCAGGGTTAACTACAACACTTGAAACTCCGGCATCATTCGTACCTGTTGTGAATGAACCCGCCTCAATGATTACGTCTGATTTTAACGCTTGGTCAGAACCATTTGCAATAGCCAATCGAATGTGATATGTTTCACCACATGTTAAGTCGTATGCCGCCGTTATTTTTGTTGTGAATCCATTCAATTGAATGGGAGCGGCTGCCTGCCCTGGGTTATCTATATAGTATGAAGTATTCAATACATTGTTCACAGAGGAAATCGTAATGGGAAGAGGGGGGGTAGATTCCGGCACAATGGCAATATTCACGGCTCCGCCTGGAAATGCTGCCGGTGCGGCATAAGGACCAGTAATGCC
>JBJTWB010000189.1:0-4625 GCA_046081505.1 Bacteroidota bacterium
GATGGAAACAATGTTTATACCGATCAAGCGCACGATAGAGGTCTTGTTAATTTGCAACAATCCTGGACTGCAACTTTCGGAGATATTGATAACGATGGCGACTTCGATTGCTTCATGACCACGCACAGCGGTGGAATTAGAATGTATGAAAACACAGGCGGAGGATACTTCACAGATATTTCTCAAGCAGCAGGTCTAACCACACAAGGTTTTTTCATGCAAGGTCAAATGGCTGACTTTGACAATGACGGATACCTAGACGTTATTCACGCAGGTGGAAATTTTGGATACTACAAAAACAATGGTAACAAAACATTCACGCAACAAAATACCGCATTTAACAACCCTCAAACCATGCACGGTTTCGCATTAGGAGACTTAAACAACGACGGTTTTGTTGATGTATATGCGAACTATGGAAATGCAAACGGATATGTTACTCCGTCGAACACGGCTGACCGTCTGCATCTATCAAATGACAATGGTAACCATTGGATTGCTTTTGACTTGGAAGGTACAGTGTCAAATAAAAACTCAGTTGGTGCTACCGTTGAAATTCATGGCCCTTTTGGAATCCAAGTTCGCGAAGTACGTTCAGGAGTTTCTTATGGTATCACCAATACACAGATGTTAAACTTTGGATTAGGTGCGAATACAACAGTAGATTATGCGATCATTCGCTGGCCTTCTGGTATTACTAAAGTAGTTCAAAACCCAACAATAGACCAGTACCACCAATATTTCGAAACTGCATGTACACCTCCAACTGCTACGGTTACATCAAACGGAAGTTCAGTAATTTGCGCGGGTCAGTCTGTCACACTTACTGCTTCTGCAACAGGTGGCTCTTTCATTTGGAATACATGTGAAACAACTTCGTCAATCACCGTTTCAAATGCGGGTAACTACAGCGCTATTGCTTTCAACCCGGCTGATGGATGTGCATCTTATTCAAACGTTTTAACAGTAACTGTGAATACAGATGTTGTAGCTCCTTCAATTACTGCTGCAGGCGATTTGGAATTCTGCGAAGGTGTTGGCGTTCAGCTTACAGCAACACAAGGTGCCAGCTATTTATGGAGCAACGGTGCTGATACACAAAGTATCACGGCATTGCTTCCTGGTGATTATACAGTTCAGGTTGAAGGTGCATGTGGAATGGCAACTTCACAGCCGATCACTGTTAGTGTAATAGACGCTCCAGCAGCTCCGGTGGCCGGTAATATTCAAATTGGAACAAGCGGTGTTACGGCTGACTTAACAGCAACTGGAACTGATTTGTCATGGTATGATGTTGCAACAGGTGGTTCTCCAATTGGTGTTGGTACAACTTTTACAACACCTGTAATTACAACTTCGCCAACTTCTTTTTGGGTTGAAGATGTTGCAACCTATGGTGGTGTTGAAGGTATTGGAGCGAAAGATTCTTGGACAACTGCTTCAGGAAACTACTTTACAAATACGCCAACCAATTACAACAAATTCGATGTGTTCGAAGATATCATTATTGATAGTGTTTTGGTTTATGCCAATTCTGCAGGAACAAGAACAATTGAAGTAATTGATGCGAATTTGAATGTTGTTGCAACGGGTTCTTTCGATATAGCTAGTGGAGCTGTATATGTTCCATTGAACTTCCTCGTACCTGCAGGAACAGGATATGGAATGCGAACAACTACCGCGGCTCCAGATTTTTGGAGAGATAGAGATATTACGGTAGCTTCTCCTTTCGCATATCCTTATGATGTTAATGGTCTTGCTGCAATTACTGGAACAACCGTTACAAATGCGAACACAAACCAAGATGGTGACAACTACTATTATTTCTTCTACGATTGGCACGTACATACTCCAGAGTTTGTTTGCGTTGGTCCAAGAACTGAAGTTGTTGTGACCATTGTAAACGTAGCCGAAATTGAATCAATTTCAAGTTTGATTATGTATCCAAACCCCGCTGAAACAGATTTGAATATTCAATTGAATAGTTCTGAAGGTGGAATCCTTTATGTAAATATTGTTGATGCTTTGGGTCGCGTTGCACAAACTTCACAACTTACAGTGAGCACTGGTCAGCAAAATTTCAATATGAATATTGATCAAATTGCTGCTGGTATTTATACAGTTCAATTCATTAAAAACGGTCAAGTCGCTTCACAGAAGTTGATTGTTCGTTAATTCTGAGGTCTTTTGACAAAGGGGGTGGATTTTCCACCCCCTTTTTTTTTGGATACTGACACGTTGTCGGTATTTAATGAAATGGCAATAGCTTTGCAATCCTCACGCAGAAAAAAAATATAAAATGAAACAAGGACATATTTCAGTACAAACCGAAAACATTTTTCCAATCATTAAAAAATTTCTCTATTCTGATCATGAAATTTTTCTGAGGGAATTAGTGAGTAATGCGGTTGATGCTTGTCAAAAGTCAAAAACTTTAAGTAGCCTTGGAGAAATTCAAGTGCAAGATTCTGAATCGTTCAAAGTGGAAGTTATTTTAAATAAGGACAACAACACACTCACTATCCGCGACAATGGAATAGGTATGAACGAAGATGAGATCGATCGGTATATTAATCAGATTGCATTCAGTGGTGCAGAGGAATTCGTTTCGAAGTACAAAGATTCTCAAATCATCGGACATTTTGGTCTTGGATTTTATTCTGCATTCATGGTTTCGAAAGAAGTTGAGATCATATCAAAGTCCAGAAAGGGCGGAGCTGCAGTGCATTGGGTTTGCGACGGTTCTCCCAATTTTGAAATGAGTGAGCATGAAAAAGATACATTTGGTACTGACATCATTCTGCATTTATCTGAAGATTCCCTTGAATTTGCAGACGAATCGCGTATTGAAGGAATTCTATCCAAGTACTGCAGATTTATGCCTGTGTCTATTGTTTTTGGTGAACGTTCAACTTATATCGATGATCCATCTGGAGAAAAAGACGAAAACGATAGAGTTAAAAAAAATGAAGTAAAAGTTCCGAATGAAATAAATTCAACTACGCCATTGTGGACTAAAAAGCCAGCGGATTTGAATGATGAAGATTACGAGAAGTTTTATAGAGAGCTGTATCCAATGTCATTTGAAGACCCGCTCTTCCACATTCATATCAATGTTGATTATCCGTTCAATTTAACTGGAATTCTCTTCTTCCCGAAGTTGAAGAATACCATGGAGAATCAGCGGAACAAGGTGCAACTTTATTGCAATCAGGTTTTTATAACTGACGAAGTAAAGAATATTCTCCCTGATTTTCTGACACTACTTCATGGAGTTGTTGATTCACCAGACATTCCTCTCAACGTTTCTCGGAGTTACTTGCAGGAAGATGGCAATGTGAAAAAGATTTCAGCTCATATTACAAAAAAAGTTGCTGATAAATTAGCGAGTATGTTCAATCAAGATCGTACCGATTTTGAATCGAAATGGAGTGACATCAGTGTATTTATTCAATATGGAATTCTTACAGATGACAAATTTGCTGAAAAGGCTAAAGGCTTTTCATTGCTGAAACATGTGAATGATTCCTACAGTACCATTGAAGAATTTGTCACAAAATTTGAGCAGCACAAGGATAAATCGAACCAAACAATTATTCTGTATACACAAGACAAAAACGCGAATCATGTTCAAATTCAAAATGCCACTGCTCGCGGTTATGAAGTTGTCGAATTCAACTCTCCATTGGCTTCACATTACATTTCTTACATTGAATCGAAAGAATCAAATATCAAGTTCAAACGTGTAGATAGTGATGTTTTAGATAAGCTTATTGAGAAAGAGGAGTCAATTACAAGTTCACTTACAGAGGAGAATAAGGGGGCCTTGCAAGCGATCTTCGAGGATGGGTTTGACAAGAAAAAGTACACGTTTAAATTTGAGGATCTAGCGCCTACAGAGGCCCCCGTTATTGTTACAGAAAATGAATTTATGCGCAGAATGAAAGAGCAAAGTGCGCTGGGCGGAGGAATGAATTTTTACGGGGAACTTCCCGATTCGTATACAATTGTCTTGAATGCAAATCATGGTCTAATGCAGAAGTTGTTGGTTGATTCAACCGTGGGTCAATCGAAAGCGAAAAGAGCTGTTCAACTAGCCATGTTGGCAAAGGGAATTCTGCAAGGAGAAGATTTAGCAAGCTTCCTTCAATCGGAATTCACTGAATTAGAAAAATAAATATTTGGAGTTGCTGAAAAAAAGAACCAACTTCGTTAGAATCAAAAAAGAATGAAATCAAACAACAAAGTACTACTCGCCTTCATTGCCGTTGTAGGTATAGTCATCCTCGCTTTTATTTTCTTTTATCTCTATGGAACCTCTGTATATGATGGTGCAGTAGAGAGAAAAACCAACCTTGACAAGTCTTGGGACAATGTTCAAGCCGTTTATCAGCGCAGGGCTGACCTTGTCCCCAATTTAGTCGCAACTGTTCAAGGTGCTGCTGACAATGAAAAAGAGATTCTGACAGAAGTTACAAAGGCAAGAGCAGGCATGGCAAACGCTACAACCCCAGCAGAACTCCAACAACAAGGCGATATTATCAATCGAAACATCGCAGTTGTTTTTGAAAAATATCCAGAGATACGGTCAACTGAGAATTTTCAAAAACTGCAGGATGAGTTGG
>JBJTWB010000190.1:0-15841 GCA_046081505.1 Bacteroidota bacterium
CGAACGTGGATCAGTCACATTCAAACCACAAATAAAATCGCTCCCCAAAATCATTGAAAAGCTCTCAGGACTTTCACCAAACATTCCGTAACATCTGTTACCACAGACATAATCCATTGTTTCACAATTTCCGTTTTCAGCCTGAAGCGATTTGAAAAAATAAATGGTGGTAGCCTGTTCTGTAAACGTGAAAATATCTAGATCGCCATCGCCGTCATAGTCTTCAATAGCCGGAATGTCAACACTTACAGTATAAATTGGTGCTGTAAATGGATTACCAAAATCGTAATCTGCTTGAATGGGAGAACCATTGTTTACTGGCTCAAACGCAAGCACACCCGAAGCAGATACATTTTTCCAGCATTTGATTTGCGATTGAGAATTCGCAAAAATATCTTCCTTTCCATCACAGTTAAAATCACGCAGCAATACCCAGTTCACAAGGCCATCAGGAAATGAATCGTTAAATTCCCGAGTATATGAATAATAGGTTTGACCGTTAATGGTACCGGTATTCAAGAAGATGGAAATACGTGAACCAATTCGATCGAAAGTGAAAATGTCTTTTAAGCCGTCTCCATTCACATCTATGGTTGAGAATTGGGGCGCATTGAATCCGCCAGCCCAAGCATTGGGCAATTCAAATCCGTTCGCTACAACCAAAGTATTATTTGACCTTGTTAGTAATTGTGCTTGTGATGTGAACAAACACATGCAAAAAAAAGCCAAGGATAAGTGTGTTTTCATTCGCGTAATTATTGGGAGCAAGTTACATCAAAGCTAAGGTTTGAAAAGAAGAATTCATACCTTCGCAACATGAATGCAGCACTTATTTTTCTATTGGTTGGAATACTTGTCATACTTGTTGGAACAATCCTCTTTTATCTACAAACAAGACAACACAAACACAAAGAACAGTTGCACCGCATTGAAATTCGAAAAGTACGAGAGTCACAACTTTCACCGTTGCGCGTTGCCGCTTTCGAACGATTAATTATTATGTTGGAACGCTCACGTCCTTCGGCCTTGGTCATGAGAGCAAGTAAAGCGGGTATTAATGCGAGCTTTTTGCAATTGGAGATTATTAAGAGCTTACGCGAAGAATTTGAACACAATGTTTCCTTGCAATTGTATGTTTCGGAAAGCACATGGCAAAACATTCAAGATGCCAAAGCTGAAGTAACTGAACTGGTAAAAGTTGCATTTTCAAAAGTAGATCCGAACGGGCCCGCCATTCAACTGGCTCATTGGATTACTGAATTGGAAGCTGCCGCTGGAACTAAAAATTTAGATGCGGCTATTCGCGCTGTGCGCATTGAACTGCTGCAATTGAGTTAATTCAAAACTCCTCGAATTCGAATCATATTGCCACGTTCGCATTCGTGAGTCATATTTGTTAACTCAACATTCTGAATTTGATTTCCATGAATATGAATATTTTCACCTAACGCATTGCGAATGGTAGTATCCATTCCTTCCCTGTATTGAAATCGACCGGGAATTAAATGCCTACCCATACACGCGTTCAATTCTTTTCTTCGCGCAGCTGGAACCAAATCTTGAAATGTCTGAAGTCCTACCTTCCGCAAAACCGCGTCTGACGGGGCAAGAACTGTATAATCGCGCTCTAATAAAGAATCACGCCAGGTGCTCAACTCAAGCAAAGAAGTCCACACGGTAACTTCCACATCTGATTTCATGTATGCTAAAATATTGGCCTCACGTTTTTTAGATCGAGTCTGATACTCTCTCCATTCCTTGTCTGCACCACTGAGGTCTACAGGGTCTGAAAAATCACAAGACCATAGCGCTAGGAATATCCAAACACTATGGCCTTGTATTTTTTTCATGTTCTATTATTTTACCGCAACGCGAGGAGCGGCATTCATAATTTCTTCGCTTGCGAAATCTTTAAACTTCTCGAAATTATTCACAAATTTCTCTGCAAGTTCATTGGCTTTCGTGTCATAAGCATTGTGATCAGCCCATGTATTCCTTGGATTCAAAATTTCAGATGGAACATCTGGGCAAGTTGTTGGCATAGCCAATCCGAATACTTCGTGATTTACATATTCAACCTCATTCAACTTGCCTTCCAACGCAGCTGTAATCATGGCGCGAGTGAAACTCAATTTCATTCTGCTTCCCACTCCATATGATCCGCCCGACCATCCGGTGTTAATGAGCCATACTTGCGCGCCACTCTCGTCAATTTTCTTTCCAAGCATTTCAGCGTAAGCTGTTGGATGTAAAGGTAAAAACGGAGCACCGAAACAAGCGCTGAAGGTTGTTGTAGGCTCTGTTATACCTGCCTCTGTTCCAGCAACCTTCGCGGTATAACCGCTAATGAACTGATACATGGCTTGACCTTTATTCAGTTTAGAAATTGGAGGCAACACACCAAAGGCATCGCAAGTAAGGAAGAAAATATTTTTTGGAATACCACCCATACTTGGATCCATGATATTATCAATGTGGTGTATAGGGTAGCTAACACGGGTATTTTCTGTTTTGGTGGAATCGGCATAATCAGGAGTGCATCCGTCAGCTTCAAAACCAATATTTTCTAACAACGCACCAAATTTGATAGCATCATAAATCTGCGGTTCTTTTTCTCGAGACAAATCAATGGTCTTTGCGTAACAACCGCCTTCAAAATTAAATACCGTAGAGTCGGTCCAACCGTGCTCATCATCACCTATTAATCTTCTATTTGGGTCGGAAGAAAGCGTGGTTTTTCCGGTTCCAGATAAGCCGAAGAAAACAGCGGTATCGCCATCTTTTCCAACGTTAGCTGAGCAGTGCATGGAAAGGACATTTTTCTCATGTGGAAGCACATAATTCAACACAGTAAAAATACCTTTTTTGATTTCTCCGGTATATCCTGTACCACCAATAATTGCCATTTTACGGGTAAAATCAATTACTGCAAAGTTGTGCTGACGTGTACCATCTATTTCAGGGTCGGCCATAAATCCGGGTGCACAGACTACGTGCCAATCAGGATTCATGGTCAAAAGTTCTTCAGCTGATGGTCGCAAAAACATGTTGTAAGCGAACATATTGCTGAATGGGAATTCCGTAACCACACGCACATTCATTCTGTATCGTGGATCTGCGCATACATATGCATCACGAACATATACATCCTTACCTGCAAGGTAAGCACACATGCGTTGATATAACTTGTCGAATTTTTCTGAATCAAATGCAATATTGAATTGACTCCACCAGACAGAATCGGCGGTATTTGCATCCTTAACAATAAATTTATCTTTGGGAGAACGACCTGTAAATTCGCCGGTTTCAATCGCCAATGCTCCCGTGTTTGAGAGTGTACCTTCTCCGCGAACAATGGTTTCTTCAACTAATTCTGCTGGCGTTAAATTCCAAAACGCCGTTGTTACATGCTTCAGTCCCAAGTAGTCAAGAGTTGCACCCTCAGGACGGTTTCCGATGTGTGTCATTTGTTTTAATTTGGTTCGACTTTCATTGAATCGTTCGACAAATGTAGCCAAAAAAAAATGGAGACATCAGAGAGAAAAAATGAGCTTTCTCAACCAAAAAATGGTTAAAACTTAAGATAAATAGAGATCAATGAGTCCTTCTGGAGCTTCAACATGAACCATGGCTTGTTCGGGATCAACGCCCAAAATGAATTCAGGTTGAAGAGGAATGAAAATAGTCACTCCCGATTCATGTAAGATTTCAATTTGCGGATTCGTTGAAACGCCGCCCACATGGGTAATTTCCCCGAGATAACCATATTCTTCATCTTCCACCCCGAAACCAATCCACGTATCCATATCTTTTTTCAATGCATCTGCAGATTGCAATTGATTTTCTGGAATATAAACCAGTGCTTTGATCAGTGCTTTCGCATCAGCCTCGGAATTCACTCCTTGCAATTTTACTTTGGCCGCGTTCTTCGTTTTGGGCTCGAACAGTTCAATTTTGTACGGAATTAAATTTCCATTTAACTCCAAAAACAGAAATTGAATTTGACTGTAGTTCGCCAATTTGGCTGTTTCCAAGAAAACGGTCAATTCTCCCTTGTATCCGTGCAGCTTGGTTATTTTTCCCAAACAATGCATTTCATCTTTGTTCATTGTGCGAAGATAAGTTTGTTCATTTCAATTAGTTTTGAAAAATGAATTCAACACATAACAATAGATCTGTTCAATCCATTATACCACCTCCGCCAACGCATTTCGTTGGTGACGGATTTAAAGTTCATCATTTCATTCCAGATTATTATTTAAGTATGGAACGAATGAACCCCTTCTTGATGCTGGATTACAACGCACCAACCTATTTCCCACCATCAGAGACGCCCAGAGGTGTTGACGTGCATCCACACAAAGGATTTGAAACAGTAACCATTGCATACCAGGGCAAGGTTGCACACCACGATAGTGCTGGAAATAGTGGTGTTATTTCTGAGGGTGGTGTTCAATGGATGACTGCCGCTTCTGGTGTATTGCTTAAAGAATATCACGAAGCGAATTGGGCCAAAGAAGGTGGTATCTTTCAAATGGTTCAGCTCTGGGTTAATCTGCCCTCACAAGACAAAAAATCTCCACCGAAATACCAAAGTATAGATCACCCTCAAATCCCTCAAGTGAATTTGCCAAATGATGGCGGTCATGTTGAGATCATTGCAGGTCTCTTCCAAGGTAAAAAAGGAGCCGCGAGCACCCACACTGAAGTTCATTTAATGAATGCTCATTTGAAACCAGGCGGTGAAGCGGAATTCACTTTTTCGGAACGAAACAACACCGCACTTTTGGTTATTCATGGCTCAGTTGAAGTCAATGGGAATCAAGAAGCTCATGCGAATCATTTTGTTTTAATGAATAATGATAGCGAAACTTTCCATATCAGGGCAAAAGAGCAATCTATTGTTCTGGTTTTATCAGGGGAACCGATTCTAGAGCCCATTGCAGCCTACGGCCCCTTCGTTATGAATACGAAAGCAGAACTGATTGAAGCATTTCAACAATTTGAAAGAGGTGAGTTTGGAAATTTAGAATAAGTCCCTAAGGCTGATTTGACCCTTCCAATTTTTGAATACGCTTTTCATATTTCGCCTGCATTTTGGCGTTACCCATGCGTTTGTAACACGTTGCAATATTGGACAAAACAACCAAATCACGCTTATCTATTTTCTCAGCCTTTTTGAAAAACGTGAGAGCGTCTTCCAATTTGTTCGTACTGAGGTATACAATACCCGCGTCAGACAGGGCTTCAGTGCACTTGGGATTTAGCTCAAGCATTTTCTCTGCAATAAGCAACATTTCATCAAGCAGCGCATCTTCATTTGTTTCCCAAATTTGGGCCTGGTACGCTTGTACATTTGAAAGAACGAAAGCCTCTGCATCTTTCAAGGGTCCATCTGACCATTGCCATTGACACTTGTTCTTCTTTGATTCTTCTAATACGGCAATCACCTCAGAAACAAAAAGAGTGTAATTGCCTTGAATGCCTGCCGCGAAGATCTTTCCAAAATACAAATCAAGTCGATTCGGCCACTTCTCCTTTGCCTTTTCAATATACATATAGGCCATTTTAGATTGAAGTGGATCGAAGGTGATTTCTGTGTTCAAGTATCCAACAGCTTCGGTCACAGAATCCAATACCTGCAGTGAAAAATTCTCACCCCCATTTTCCGAAGTTTCGAATCGTACAACTTCTTTCTTAGACCTTGAAAAATAATAATTAAACTGAGCTATATATAGATCAATGTCATCTGAATTGGGTGTTGCTTTTTCCCATTCCGCTATAATTCTGAATTGTTTTAAGGTATCCTCATCCAACTGAGCTTGTTGGTACAATTCCTTGAAGTTTTGTGAAAAGACTGGCTGGGAAAAACACAATGCCCCAATAATAAATAACGCGTGAATAGGCAGTTTCATAGCTCTATATTTTTTTCGAGAACTCGGTCTTTTGTTGTTCCATGATTCCTTTCAATTTCTTCATACCTGTGGAACCAACACCGTGCAAACTTAGAACATCTCATTCTTTCCATTTCTTTAAATCTGTTAATTTCCAAATATTCGCACTCAACAATGCGCGTTGCATTGGACCTGGCAGCTCGTTCATAAAATCAGGACGGAACTAAACTTACTGATGTAATGGTCAATCTCTTAACAGCGTTTTCCGCACTGATGATTTGCTGGCATATGGCAAAGTAATAAAAAAAGGGGGAAGCTTCGCTTCCCCCTTCTTAAGAGATCATTTCAATTATTCTGCAGCACCTTCTTCGGTAGCCGGAGCTTCAGTAGCTGGAGCCTCTTCAGAAGCAGGTGCTTCCTCAGCAACAACTTCTTCCGCTTCAGCAGCAGCTTCTTCTGCAACAACAGCTGCTTCCGCAGCAGCACGTGCAGCTAAACGAGCTTCACTGATTGCTTGCTCACGCTTTTTATTCTCAGCTTCAGTAGACGACTTCGCGTTAGCTAAACCATCACGTTTTGCTTGAATACGAGCTTCTTTTGATTCCAACCAAGCTGCAAATTTTGCATCTGCTTGCTCTTGAGTTAATGCACCCTTCTTCACACCTTTATTCAAGTGTGCTTGGTACATAACACCTTTGTAAGAAAGAATGGCACGAGCTGTATCTGTTGGCTGTGCTCCGTTACTTAACCAAGTAATTGCTTTAGCATTGTCTAAAACAATGGTAGCAGGGTTGGTGTTCGGATTGTAGCTTCCTATACGCTCAATGAACTTTCCATCACGCGGCGAACGCGCATCAGCGGCAACGATGTGGAAGAATGGTTTTCCTTTCTTACCGTGGCGCTGTAATCTAATTTTTACTGACATAATGTTTTGTTTTGTGGGTACGAAACCCGGTTAACAATTTTTAATTGGACGGCGAAGATAGGGATTTTTTCGCAAAAGCCACATATTTTTCCCAATCCCAAGCCAATATTTCATGATCTCCCTCTCGCAGGTGGTATGCCAACGGCCCCACCTCCATTTGCTCTCTCTTCTTCAACATGTTGAATTCAAATTGCACTTCGGGGTAATACAATTGGTAAACGAATTGCGTTTTGTAAAGCGATGTATACTCTCCTTTGGGGTCTGCCCAAGAGTCTAAGTTCGCACTTGCAACATACAATGGACGTGGCGCAATGAGTGCCAATAACATTTCTTGATCAACCAACAACAAGGTATCTTTCCCCTGAAAGGCTTGAAAATTCCGTGCAAACCAATATGGGAATCGATTGGTGATTTTTTCAATATCCTCGCCTACCATGGTTCTAAACTGGGCAGCTCCCGCGCAACCCGAATTATTGGAAATAACTAAATCGAAACGAGCATCCAATGCTCCTGCCCACAATGCTGCCTTACCGAGACGGGAATGTCCAACTACAGCGGTTTTGGAGTAACGTGTCACTTCCTCCATTTGCAAATAACTCTGCAATTCAGAAAGTCCCCATGACCATGCAGAAATGCTAGCCCAAGCATTCGATTTTCTGAAATGAATAGCTCCATCTGCTAAACGATGCGCTCCGTCAAAAAAACCAGTATTTACATCAGGATCAAAATCAGCGTAGTGTGCTGTAATTAATCCACAACCATTGCCAATGATGATGTCTAATGGCCAGCGATAAGCTTTCGTTCCTCTCGAATTTTCAGTAACTCGATGCCCCTTCGTTTTAACACCTTCATTTTTCATGACATAGTGCTTCGTCTGGGTTAAAGATTTCAGGGTATCAATGGTACTGTTTCCAAAAAAATTTAATCCAACAAACACAATCGGACTTTTCACATCTAAAGGCAGGAACAAAGCGTAATACGCATTGAGATGGCGTCCTCTGCGCGAGAAACGCGCTTTGATTTCCTTGTGCAATACTGGAACCCCATGTACATAAAATGTATCTACAGACAATACATTGTACTTTACCATTCTCTTTCTAAAATCTCTAGGTTCAAATTCCGGACGAACACCAAAAACGTATTGTTCATAGTAGCTCAAAATTTCTGGTCTTCGCCATTTTTCCCAATCGTCTGAATTCCGAACCAATTCACCGTGAAAACCTCGGAGGAGATCTATTGTTTTTGGGTCTACCTGTCTCAGGCTCTCTTCATGAACCTTTTCATATGTTGGAACACAAGCATAAAAGCTGACCACGAAAAAGGCAAATCCAAAGTATTTAAACATGCTTGTGCTTATTTTTTTTCGAACGCGCCATGAGGTATCCAAGATATGCCATGGGAACGTAAGCAAAAAGCAAATCTATGGCATTGAACCACAATGGCGATGGAAGAATAAATACCATCCAAGTACCACCCGTTAGAAACAAAAATCCAAATGAAAGCGCGCGCTCTTTTTGATAGGTGCGAGCCAATTTCGTGATGGTAAAAGCAGAGACCCATGTGCCCAATGCATGAGCTAAAAACGGAAAGATAAAGTACCTTGGGGTCATTAATCCCGCATCCATAGCTCCTTCCAAACCTTCCACTGTAGATAAATCAAACCCCTTGGGAGGATCAATTACTCTAGAGCTGATTTGAATCAAATATCCATTTACCCATGCTCCAAGGACCAAAGCAATGAGGTAAAATAGCAGGTTCAATAAAAACTGTTTCATAGGTTAAAGTTATGTAATATTCTCTACTAACGGCAAAAGTCCTTCAACGCAGACACCACTGTTTTGGCGTAAAAACTGGCAAAAGTGCGTGTTTGTAATCTTTCACATTACGCGACTTAACTACCTTTGCACTCTTACTTCCACATTATGAAAAAGATTATTGAGTGTGTTCCGAATATCTCTGAGGGTAGAGATAAAGACAAAATCAATACCATAGCCCAGGCAGCCGCTGCAGTTCCCGGAGTTATGCTGTTGGATGTAGATGCCGGCGCTTCTACCAATAGAACAGTCATTACCATTGCTGGAGAACCTGCATCTGTTTTGGAAGGCGCATTTCAATTAATAAAAAAAGCTCAAGAATTAATAGATATGCGAAGCCATAAAGGCGAGCACCCACGCCAAGGAGCCACAGACGTTTGTCCGCTAGTGCCAATTGCGGGAATTACCTTAGAAGAATGCTCAGCCCTTGCACACCAATTGGGGGAACGTGTGGGAAAAGAATTGGGAATTCCCGGATATTTCTATGAATCGGCCGCCAAACAAGAGGTTCGGGCAAATTTGGCGAATTGTAGAAAAGGAGAATATGAAGCAATTGAAAAAATCGCAACAGCTGAGTGGAAGCCAGATTTCGGTCCGAATGAAGTCACTGAAAGTGTTCGTAAATCTGGAATTACTACCATTGGAGCGCGTGATTTTTTAGTGGCATATAACATCAACTTAAATACTACTTCTACGCGTCGAGCCAATGCCATTGCATTTGACATTCGTGAGGCTGGTAGGGTCTTGAATGAAGGCGGAAAACCCGTTCTTGATGAACATGGGGAACCAAAACGAATTCCCGGAACCTTAAAATCAGTAAAAGGTATTGGATGGTACATTGAAGAATACGGTGTTGCACAACTTTCGCTCAACCTTACCAACATCAACATCACTCCTGTTCATGTTGCCTTTGAAGAAGCTTGTAAAAAAGCCAGTGAGCGCGGCATACGTGTAACAGGAAGTGAACTTGTTGGTTTAATTCCGAAACAAAGTTTACTCGATGCAGCGGATTACTTCTTGAAAAAACAAGAACGATCATTGGGTATTTCCGAAAGTGAAAAAATTAAAATCGCAGTCAAGTCGCTGGGGCTTGATGATCTTGCTCCATTCCATCCAGAAGAAAAAATCATTGAATACATCATTGAAAAGAATTTAGGTGGAAGGAAAAAACTAGTTGACTTGAGCTTAACAGCATTTGCTAATGAGACCTTAAGTGAATCACCAGCTCCGGGCGGCGGATCTGTAAGTGCCTATTGTGGTGCTCTTGGTGCTGCTTTGGCCGGAATGGTAGCAAATCTGAGTGCTCACAAACGCGGATGGGACAGTCGTTGGGAAGAATTTTCTGACTGGGCTGTTAAAGCAAAAAATATTCAAGATGAATTAAATTGGTTGGTTGATGAAGACACCCAGTCTTTCAATAAAATCATGGAGGCTTTTGGCCTTCCAAAAAATTCTGATGAAGAGAAGGCTGCGCGAACCGAGGCCATTCAGAGTGCTTCAAAGTATGCCATGGAAATACCATTGCGAACGGCACAAGTTGCATTCAAGGCATTTGACGTTTGCGCGGCAATGATTGAAACTGGGAATCCAAATTCTGTTACTGATGCTGGAGTTGGCGCATTGGCCATTCGCACAGCCGTGCTTGGTGCCTGTTACAATGTTCGCATCAACGCCGGAGGTATAACCGACAAGGCATTTACCGAAAAATTAATGCTCACTTGTTCTGAGCTAGAACAACAAACCGACCTGAAAGATGCTGAATTAAGATCGTTGGTATTGGAAAAAATAAAATAAGTTCATTCGGCATTCGTTAACTTCACAACTCAATTCAAATCACATGAAAAAATTTCTTTTCTTTTCAACTTGTCTATTGATTATCACATCATCTTCGTGTGGTCAAAGTCTGCGCGATTTAAAAAAACAAGCAGAAGATAAACTGAAAGAAACGCAAGTTCAAGGTGGATTTTCTGAGGAGGAAGCGGGCAAAGCTTTGAAGGAGGCACTCAGCAATGGTGCATCGAAAGGCACAGAACTCGTTTCCAAAACAGACGGTTATTTTGGCAATCCGAAAATTAAAATCCCCTTCCCTCCAGATGCGAAAAAAGTTGAAGACAAATTGCGGTCGTTGGGATTGAATAAAGAGTGTGATGATGTTATTCTTTCATTGAATAGAGCTGCTGAAGATGCAGGAAGTTCAGCAAAGGCTATCTTCCTTCAGGCCATTCAAGACATGACCATCACCGATGCCATAAACATTGTGAAAGGTGGTGATAATGCAGGAACCGAATTTTTAAAATCGAAAACCCGCACTGCGTTGGTTGAAGCCTTCAAACCCATCATTAAAACTTCTTTAGATAAAGTTGGTGCAACCAAAAATTGGGAATTCGTTATTACACGCTACAATAAAATACCCTTGGTAGAAAAAGTAAATCCAGACCTCGTGCAATATGCAACTGAGAAGGCAATTGACGGTCTTTTCGTAAAAGTTGCGGAAGAAGAATTACTCATTCGTAAAGACCCCATTGCCCGAACATCGGAATTGTTAAAGAAGGTATTTGGGAATTAATTCACGTTCCGCAAAACGTTTGGTATGCCGCAGGGTCATGCAAGTAGTCTTTTTCAAATTGAATTGCATCATCTACAGAAATTGTGGCGCGTTTGAACGCGGCTAAGGCGTAATAAATCTTTGAAGAATCAACACTTCGCACCAATGCCTCTACCCATGCATTTCTGGGAATGGCGTTGGGATTCGCAACTTTCATTGCTTCAAGCGAAGCCTCTGAATCATCTTTCAAAGTACACCATCTCTGGTGCCAATGTAGAATGTCTTTGTGTGTATGAAGATCTGCATTGAGATGGTGGGTTCTGTTGCGGAAAAACTGCGTGTAATCGAGCTTGTGCCTTTGTAACAATGCCAAGGTGTCTTCTACGAAGACGCTCTTGTTTTCATCTCCATCGAAATTCAATCCCAACTTCAAATACATCATCTTGTAATAAGCTTGTCCAAATAATTTAGGGTAGGCTTCAATTTCTTCACGAGCCATTTCCAAGGCTATTTGCTCTTGTTCATGAATGAGTGGAAGCAGGCTATGCGCAAAAGACCAAAGATTCCATTGGGCAATAGCAGGCTGTCTTCCAAAAGCATATCGGCCATCACGGTCAATTGAACTATATACCTGATTCGCGTTGTATGTATTCAGAAAAGCGCAGGGTCCGTAGTCAATGGTCTCCCCCGCAATACTCATGTTATCTGTATTCATTACACCATGAATAAACCCAATGCGCATCCAATGCACAATCAACTCAATTTGTCGATCGCGCACTACGCGCAACAATTCAAGGTATGGATTTTCCATTGATTGAATTTTCGGATAAAGCCGTTGAATAGTATGATCTGCAAAAAACTTGAGATCCTCTATTGACGTCATATACTGGGCAAATTCGAATGTTCCTACACGTATCAAGGATTTCGAAATACGACCAAGTATTCCGCCTGGTTCCAACTGTTGCCGCTGCACCATTTGATTTGTGTCGTAGACGAACAACGACCTACTTGTTGGCACACCCAATTCATGCATGCATTCAGAAACAATGAATTCTCTCACCATTGAACTGCGCGTTGCCCACCCATCTCCTTTTCTAGAATAACGAGTAGGACCAGAACCTTTCAGATGTAAATCACACCATTCATTTTCCTTATTCCGAAACTCTTCAATAAGCATGGCTCTGCCATCACCTAGCAGATTAAAATGACCAAACTGATGACCTGCATAAGCCATTGCGATCCCGCTCTTGACTTCAGACAAATCAAATACGCCAACACCCAACTGCTCAGCCGCATTGGCATTCCACAAAAAGAGTTGAGCGTCTCGAAATGGCTCTAATTCTAATTCAGAATAAAAAATAGATGGGAGTTGCTTATACCACGCAGTCATTGTGGTTGTGAAAGTACATTATTTTATACCATCCACTTTTCAATTTCGCCCTGAATTTCATTGATTGATTTGTCGCCCTTGAATGAAAACACTCGAATTCCATTTGAAAAAAACATGGTAAAAGGCACCTCCCGAATGCCATACGTTTCTGTGAAATAAATTGTATCATCTACCTCTGATAAGTTGACATCAAGGAATTGGATATCGGTAAATTGTTTTTCCAACTCTTCCAGTTTCGGATTAAGAGTCTTGCATGGGCCGCACCATTGTGTTCCAATCTTAACTACAACACGTTCCTCTTGAGCAAATACATTTGCAATGTTCTGAATTTTTTCTTTTTTCATGATTTTAAATTTTCACAAAGGTGTTGGATGTGACAGTTGGAAATCAAACTGAAAAAATTGATATGCTCATTGAGTTTATCTATACCATGAGGAGTTCCTTAAAAAATTGAATGACACGTTTCCGCGGATAATCATTCAACGTAGTTAATTGCACCAATCTTTTTGGGGTGGGTGGAGCGAACTCTCGAATATTCGCTTTTTGTTTTGTTGATAAGAAATGTACCGATTCAGCGGGAAGCAGGGTAATTCCACCGTTTAAATCAACCAGCTGTATAAGCGAAAGAAGACTTCCTGCATCATAACTCACTCGCAGCTTTTTCTTCGTCCTATAGCTGCATACTTCTAGAGCCTGTTCACGGAAACAATGCTCTTCCGACAAAAACCATAATTTTTCTGATGCAAGATGCTTGGATTGAATAAATTTTCCCTTAGGCATTTTTTCAATTGGCGAGACATAAGCTACAAAATCTTCTTCATATAAAGGCTCAGATTGAAAAAGAGCCGAGTCACTTTCAGTTGCCAAAATGGCCATATCAATATCTCCAAGTTGCAATGCTTGCAATGCCTTTTCGGTTGGAAGTTCCGAGATTTTCACTTCCAATTTATGTTCTGAATGTTCAAGTTGATGAATGAAGGCAGGCACTACAGATGCCGCCAAAGAGGGTATTACACTCACCCGAATTTGCCCTTCTAGTCCTTTTGAAATTTCTTTCGAAATTTCTTTCATTAGTTGTTGTTCTGCCAAGATACGTTTTGCCTGCTGCAAAAGCAACTCTCCCTCTGTAGTAAACGATAAAGGCTGCACACCTCTTCGAATGATGGTTATGTCTAACTCCTCTTCCAATTTCTTAACCATCATGCTTAATGTAGGCTGACTTACAAAACAAGCCTCGGCTGCTGCCACAAAATTTCTGTATTTATTCAGGGCAACAATGTATTCCAATTGCTGAAAATTCATATTGATTCAATCTATAAAAAAATAAATCTAATAAGAATAATCAATAATTAAAAAAACGGATCGCAGATTTCCTTCAATTTACCCAACTTGGGTTTAGGAGGAATGATGTAAGAAATTGACACTTCCATTCCACCTTTAGCGGCCGATGCTGGTCGCAGTTTAGATGTATTGATATCATATGAAATTCCAAATCGCCATTGATCATATTGGGCACCGCAATCGAGCCAGAAGGCATCTTTGCTTCGTCTATGCAGTCCCATGAAAATGGCTCTATTCTGCCAAATCTCTGTTCCAATAGCGTAATATGCACGTCCCCCAAAAACGAATTCATTCAACTTCCCTTGTTTTTGATATAGCGTCAGTATTTCCGCTGATAACACGTTGCTCAAATGTTTTCGAACTCGAAAATTCAACGCCAACCGTTTATCTAACACTATTTCATCATCGTTAAAAAAGCTTTGCTTGATGTGTGATAAATTATTCAAAGCAATTCCTCCTTGCCAGTTCATTTCCTTCCAAATACCTTTTGCTTGTATTCCCAATGCAACAGTGAGATAAGTTCTATTGTACCGGGCGAATACTTCTTGATTTGGTAATGTTGGATCGAAAACCAGACCGTTCCATTGCGCGTCATAAACCAAAGCCGAAGGATCAAAACCCCTTGATGTTATACCCAGGGCCATTCCAGGGAGCAAGACCAATGAATCTCCTTTTACCTTTTTTTCGTACGACGTTTGTGCTTGCAATTGTGTGGTTCGAAATCGGGAATCACCGGCAATATCATTTCCAACCAAAACAGCCATTGACCACGGCGATTGCTTCACAGCTTTCATTTCGGCACTTATTGCGAATGTCTGATAAGCTGCAGTAACACTTCTCCATTGTGTACGCTGACTACCCATGAACCTTGCAGAACCACTAAAATTACCTGTTTCAGCAGGATTGTTCCAAAGGGGTGCTTGATCAAATTGTGAAAAGTGTATGTCTTGTGAAAAGATATTGAATGACAAAAAAAAGAACATACACACACCAGTGAGCGCGTATCCATATTTCTTTTTTGCTTCTTTTCTTATCATTCCTACTTATTCTAAAACGGTTATGTTTCCTTCTTCGAAATACACCTCTCCACCTTCACAAACCACCCGCAGGTAATACGCAAAAACAGCGGGATCTACTGCTTTTCCTTGAAAATATCCATTCCAACCGTTCGATAATTCATGCGATTCAAAAACCTTTTCTCCCCAACGATCAAAAACATAAAAATCCATTTCAGTGATAAAATTTCCTCTAACGAACAGCCACTCATTGGCATTGTCTTCATTGGGTGTAAACGCATTGGGAACAAAAACAGTTGGATTACCGCAAATAAAATCTGTTACTCGCACCGTTATAGAATCAGTTTGAATGCATTCACCATCAGTAACAGTTAAATAAAAAGTTGTGGTTTCTTCTAGAATGCCTGTTGGATTCGCAAGAGTTGCATTAGACAATAGATTCCCAGGAGACCATTGATAGGCAAGCCCTGTAGGTTGAGCAAAAAGTTGAACTTGTGAACCACTCAGTACAAGTTCACTTGAAGCTGAGGCGTTCACACTTTGTGAAGTAAGGTCACTCACATTAACATTCACCGCATCTGTTGCAGTACAACCAAAAGGAGTCTGAGCAGTAACCTGAACTACTGTTGGAGCGGCAAGAATAAGTTCAATTGAACTGGTTCCTTGTCCTGATGCAATAGTGGCGGCAGACGACCAGGTGTATGAAAACAATGGATTTGGATTTAGCACAAATAAATTAAGTGTATCACCCGCACAAGCCGTAAAATCGCCTTGTATTTCAGTCTGATTCGCAACAAGATTAACCTGTACACTATCTGCAACACTGCATCCTTGCGAAGTTAATTGAGCATAATAGGTCTGCGTTCCATTCACCATAACCGAAATTGTACTTTCGCCTCCTACATTAATGGGATTC
>JBJTWB010000191.1:0-15666 GCA_046081505.1 Bacteroidota bacterium
CGCGTTCAAGTGCTTGTAGACAATATTCCAATTTTAAGTGGCGACGCAGGAAAACCGTCTTGGGGTTTCCTTCCAACAGGAAACGTATCTCAAATAGAAATTATTAAAGGGGCAAGCAGTGTGCTTTATGGCAGCTCAGCGTTAAGTGGTGTTATTAACTTTAGAACAGCCTATCCAACCTCTACCCCGAAAACCAAACTTACCGTTTATCATGGTATGTATTCCAAACCTCAATCAGCAGATGGGTTTTATTGGGAGCGTCAAGGAATGAAAAGTGGAATTAATTTTTCACACTCACAAAAATTTGGAAAACTAGATTTTGTATTTGCATCGAGCATGCAATATGATGACGGACACTTGGGCCCCATTATAGATTCATTAGGGCAATTCGAAAATAGTTCGTACAACCCTAAGAATGTGAATAGATATGGTGCCGGAAACCGCGCACGATTCAACCTTCAATTAAGATACCGTGCTACAGAGCGACTCTATCTCGGAGTTTCAAGTATCTACTCCGCAGGGAATTCATTAGCAACCCTTTTATGGAACAACAGCACCACAGGTCTATACAGTGCATACGAAGGAAGCGCTACTCGAACCATACAACAATTATACACCGTAGACCCCTTTATCGAATACCATGGAAAACGAGGAGCTACGCATACATTAAGAACCAGATGGCAGTCATTGGATAACAACAATGACAACAACCAAGGAAACTTCTCAGATGTACTCTATGGAGAATACCAAGTTCAAAAAAATTGGGATTTAGACCGAATTAAAAATTTTACAACTACCGCAGGATTAGTAGGAATTCAGACCGACGCAAGAGGTGAATTGTTTGTAGGTGGTAATGCAGATGGACACAATACTGCCAAGAATTATGCTGCATATGTACAATTAGACAAAAAACTATGGGACAAATTAAACCTAAGTGGTGGATTGAGATACGAACAATTTCAAATCAATGAAGAGAAACAAGGGAAGCCTGTTTTCAGAGCCGGGGCCAACTATAAAGTTTCAAAGGCCACATACGTGCGCGCATCTTTCGGACAAGGATATCGTTTCCCAAGCATTGCTGAAAAATTCATCGTAACTGGATTAGGAGCCATCAATATTTTCGCAAATCCAGACCTAAAACCCGAAACTTCAAACAACGTTGAAATTGGGGTGAAGCAAGGATTTAAAATTGGCGAGTTCAAAGGATTTGCTGATTTCGCTGTGTTTCAACAAAAATTCAAAAACTTCATAGAATTTACTTTTGGACAATGGACACCAGTGCCATTCACTAATTTGGAAGAATTAAATAATGCCATTGGATTTAAAAGTTTGAATACAGGTGAGGCAATGGTAAGAGGTGCCGAGTTTTCACTTTTAGGTACCGGTAAAATTGGTGAAACTCAAATTGATATTTTGGGCGGATACACATACACTAAGCCGGTAAGTACAACTCCAGATTATGTTTATGCGGTAACTCAACAACAACCCGGAACCTTGGTTATTAGTGAATTTGCGCAAGCTTCTTACTTGAGCACAAGTGAAAACAGTTCTAACAACATTCTAAAATACAGACTGGAACATCTGGTCCGATTGGATTGCGGACTAACTCGTAAAAATTTAACTGCGGGAATCAGTTTCAGATACAACAGCCACATGCAAAACATTGACAATGCGTTTGGAAAATTGGAAGATCAATTTCCTGCAATTTTCAACCCTGGTATTAACCAGTGGAGAGCCGAACATACTACCGGTGATTATGTTTTCGATTTACGCTTGGGATATAAGTTCTCGGATAAGCAGCGCATAGCCATTATGGTCAATAATGTATTGAATAGGGAATATGCCATTCGTCCATTGTCTATTGAAGAACCGCGTATGACCATGATTCAATACACCTTAAGTTTGTAAGATGAATTGTGTTGCCATTATTCCTGCTCGTTTCGCCAGCACCCGTTTTCCAGGGAAACCATTGGCTCAAATTGCAGGAAAATCAATGATACAACGCGTCATTGAACAGGCAAAAAAATCGAAATGTATTCAAGAAGTTTGGGTCACAACAGATGATGATGCCATTCATTCACATGTGGAATCATTGAACATACCTGTTTTCAGAACATCCACTTCTTGTCAAAGTGGTACTGAACGTATTTTGGAACTACTCCCGATCATTGAACAAGCTGGTTTTGATACTGTAATTAATATTCAAGGTGACGAACCGTTCATTCATCCTGAGACCATAGACTCAGTTCTTAATAGTCTCCAAAGTGATGGCATTGCTACAGCATGTATTGCCATTCAAAATGTTGGTGACATTCAAGACCCCAATCGAGTAAAAATTGTCATGAATTCAAATGGGCGGGCAATGTATTTTTCAAGATCTCCGATTCCTTACCCTAGGAACCCATTTCATTCGTACAAAAAGCATTTAGGCATTTATGCTTTTGCATTAAATGCTTTGAAAAAAATAGCCCCACTTCAACCTCATGAGCTAGAATTGGCTGAATCTCTGGAACAACTGCGCTGGTTGGCAAACGGAATTCCCATTCAAGTCACTGAAACCGAGTTAGAATCTATAGGAATTGATACTCCCGAAGACTTGGAACAAGCGAAAAAATTGTATTTTCCAGAATAAAAACTTACTTTTGTAGGTATGCAGTTTGAAGTCATCATTCACGATCTTCTGTTTAATACAGATTGCTTAGTCATTCCCCAATTTGGTGGATTAGTGGCCAAGCAAAAATCAGCTGCATTGAATTCACAACTTCATCTGGTATACCCCCCCTCTAAAAGCTTTGGGTTTAATCCACATATAAAAGAAAGTGATGGACTGCTTTATAGTGTAATTGCTTCTTTAAAGAACATTCGTTTCGAAGAGGCAAAATCTGAAGTTGATTGCTGGATAATTGAAATCAAAAAACAATTATCGCAGGGCGTAAAATTAAATTGGGAAGGCATAGGCATTTTTTTTCTTGACCATGCTGGTTCATTGCAATTCATTCCAAATCAACAAGCCAATTTTCTTGTTGACACGTTGCATTTCCAAAAAATAGCCTTAACTCCTTTAGAGGTAAAACAAGTTGTTCAAATAGAGAATATTCACACTGCTTCCCCCTCTAATGCGTCTTGGGTTTGGAAAGCTGCTGCTGCTATGGCCCTGCCCATTCTTGGTGTTGGAATATTTGCAATCAGTCAAAAAATTCAGCAGACCGATTGGAAATATGCTTCTTTCAAATTATTTGGAACGAAAAGCCGCATCGCTTCGTTTGATCCCGGTCAAACGAAAGCAACCATAGCTTGGAGCGACGCTGTCTCTGAAGAAATTATTCAGCCAGAAGCACAAGTAAAATCGGAACTTGACCAGCCGCAAGAGATCCCTTCAGCAGAAAAATCAAAATTAGAAGTCACAACAGATCCAAACTTCCATTATGACATCATAGTAGGCGCTTTTTCTGTGAAAGGCAATGCTCTGAATTATGTAAATAAGTTGAAGTCAAAAGGGTTCGATGCCTACATTGCTGGGTATGGTAAAAATGGCTTACTTATGGTAGCTGCTGCTGGTGCCAAGGATCGGGAACAAGCTATCAAAAATCTAGACAGTGTTCGATCGAAATTGAACGCTCAAGCTTGGATTAACGAAAATTAACATTTTTTTTAGAAGGCCATCCCTCCTCTCAAGCTTGCTTTGTATCGTATTTAGAACAATCACGAACTATGCATATTGGAGATAAAATAAAAAATAGAGCAAAAGACTTACGTCTTGGCCCTACTGAATTGGCGAAAATCATCAACACTTCAAAACAAAACATATACGGTATTTACAAAAGAAACTCCGTTGATTCAGACCTTTTGTTTGATTTGTCGAAAGCCTTAGACACCGATTTTTTCGCAATCTACTCGAAAAAATTAGTTGCAACTGATGTTGAAGGAGCTGAACCAGAAGTGAATTACGAAACCATTGGTAGTGATTTAGTTTCCGTTCGAAGAGAACTGGGTGACCTCAAAGAAAAGTACGCCCTTTTAAAAGCGCTTTACGAAGCGAAAACCGGCGAAAAATTAGGCGCTTAATTTTTTAACTTCGGCCCATGAATATTGAGGCCGTCATATTTGATTTTGGGGGAGTTTTGTATGAAATCGATTACAAAGCTCCAGTGAATTCTTTTGCTAAACTTGGTTTAACTGAGTTTGAAGAATTGTATTCCAAAGCAAGTCAATCTTTGTTATTTGATCAGCTCGAAACGGGCCGCATAAGCGAAACCGATTTTTACTCGAAATTATCTGGCTTTCTTCCAAATGCTTCGCTTACCGAAATTCAAGAGGCCTGGAATAGCATACTTATTCAATTCTTACCTGAACGCATGCCTTTCATTCATGCTCTCAAAAAAAGTGGAATAAGAACCTTTTTATTCAGCAATACCAATGCAATTCACAGTTCTATATTCGAAGAAGATATAGAAAGATGCTATGGATTATCTGAATTCTATGATGCCTTTGAACGGGTTCATTATAGCCAAAACTTAGGAATGCGTAAACCTCATGCTGAGTCATTTCTTCACTTGTGTCATTTGCATGAACTGAATCCAAAAAACACCATTTTCATAGATGATTCTCCGCAGCATGTTCTTGGAGCAAAGGAAGCTGGACTTATAGGGGTTTTACATGATCCGAGTAAAATGCCATCTGAAACGTTAGCTCCCTATTTCACTGACCCAATTGGTTCTTCGTGATGCGCTTTTCAAATTGAACGGGTACATTTTTTACCAATCCCAATCCCTTCGCTTTAACATAACCTCCAGCTTCAATGCGAATCTCGGGCTTGAACATGAGTGCCATTGCATTTCCCAAAATGGATTCGAGCTCGTTCATTTCAGTTGTTACTTGAATGGGAACCGTTGAATTGGAATTTTTTGAAATTTTCACTGGCTCAAGTAATACAATAGTTCCAGCAGGAATACCATCTATTTTCAAAAGCACATCAGACTCAAACAACGTAATGGAATATGGATTTGGATTTTCAATTTGAAAATTCAATGTGGCATTGACGTGATTTCCTTGAATGGAATTAATATCAACAGAATCTAATTTCCCCACTTTCACATCATCATACAAAGAACATCCTGAAAAACACAGAATGCACCAACAGATCACACCTCTGAAAATAAATCGACTCATATCATTTCAACACCCACTGCTACACTTTTATTTGGCAAACTGCTCGAAAAAGTATGGTATGGTCTCTATTCCCTTGTAATAATTGAATAAACCATAGTGTTCATTGGGAGAGTGAAGCGCATCGGAATCCAAACCAAATCCCATAAGCACCGATTTCAATCCCAACTCACTTTCAAACATCGCCACAATTGGAATAGAACCGCCACCTCGTGTTGGAATTGGCTTTTTACCATAGGTCTGTTCCATTGCAAAACTAGCTGCTAAGTATGCTTTGCTATCGGTTGGAGTAACAACAGGATTTCCACCATGATGAGGTCTTACTTCAACACGCACACCTGCTGGTGCAATGGATTTGAAGTGTTTTGAAAATATTTCCGTGATTTCTTCCGTAGTTTGATTCGGTACCAGGCGCATGGAAATTTTTGCAAACGCCTTAGATGGCAATACCGTTTTTGACCCTTCACCAATATATCCTCCCCAAATTCCATTGCAATCTAACGTTGGACGAACACCTGTTCTCTCAAAAGTTGTATATCCCTTTTCACCATAAACGGAATCAATATCCAATTCTTTTTTATAGGCTTCTTCGCTGAACGGCGCCTTATTCAAATCAGCACGCTCCAATTCAGTTAACTCCGTTACTTTATCATAAAATCCAGGAATTGTAATGTGGTTGTTTTCATCATGCATTGAAGCAATCATTTTTGCCAAAACATTGATTGGATTTGCAACCGCACCTCCATATACTCCACTGTGCAAATCTCTATTTGCACCCGTAACTTCCACCTCTAAATAACTTAAACCTCTCAGCCCACAATCAATACTTGGGGTGTCATTTGCTATTACACTTGTATCTGAGATAAGAACAACATCTGCCTTTAATTTTTGCTTGTTTTCTTTACAAAAAACTCCAAGGTGATCCGAGCCAATTTCTTCTTCCCCCTCAATCATAAATTTCACATTGCATGGTAGTGAATTGGTTTTATTCATGGCTTCGAATGCTTTCAAATGCATGAAAAATTGACCTTTATCATCACAAGCACCTCTTGCGAAAATGGCTCCATCTGGATGGATTCCAGTTTTTTTAATGGTTGGTTCGAAAGGTGGGGTATGCCACAAATCAATGGGATCTGCAGGTTGCACATCATAATGTCCGTATACCAACACCGTTGGCAACGCCGGGTCTATCATTTTTTCACCGTATACAATTGGATGTCCGGCAGTGGGGCAAACTTCAACTGCATCGGCACCAGCTTCAATCATGAATCTAGCCACTTCATTCGCGCAATGTGCAACATCTTGAGTGTAATTCGCATCAGCACTTACACTCGGAATACGTAACAAATGAAAAAGTTCTTCTAAAAAACGATCTTTATTTGCTTGAATAAAATCTTGTGCAGCTTTCATGGGTTATAAATTTGGCTGCAAGATACAATTATCTTTGCCTCGCATGCAAACTGTGAATTTCGAAAATACAGAGGTTGCCTTTTCTCATAAAGACAACAGAAAACTGAATCAATCCTATTGGTTGTTTCGCATCATTGGATCACCATTTATGGTAAAATTAGGAGCCTTTATGGTGAATACGGCTTTGACGCTGAGAGTGCCATTTGGTTGGATGATTCGAAAAAATATTTTCGCTCAATTTTGCGGAGGAACCAACATTCAAGAAAGTTTGAGATCTGCTGAAATACTAGCTCAAAGCCAAGTAGGTTCAATTTTAGACTACAGTGTTGAAGGTAAAGAAGATGAATCTGATTTTGAAAAAACCACACTGGAAATTATTGCCACTATTGATGCTGCGAAAGATAAGGCCTTCATACCCTTCAGTGTATTTAAAATAACCGGAGTTTGCCAGTTTTCACTTTTAGAAAAAGTAAATGCTGGACTATCACTTACGGAGCATGAACATGCCTCTTGGCTGGCCGCACAAGAGCGGGTTCACAGAATATGTTTTGAGGCACATCAACGCAATGTTGCGCTATTCATTGACGCTGAAGATTCTTGGATACAAGATGCCATTGATACGCTTGTGGAAAATATGATGCTCGAGTTCAATACAAAAGCGCCTATCGTTTATCAAACAGTACAACTATACAGACATGACCGTTTGGCTTATTTGAAGCAACTTCATCTTAAATTGAAATCACATGCATGCGTAACAGCTGTAAAGCTTGTTCGAGGAGCTTATATGGAAAAAGAACGTAAGCGTGCCTCAGAATTAAACTATACAGATCCAATTCAACCGAACAAAGAAGCGACTGATCAAGATTTCAACGCAGCTATTGCGTATTCGTTAGACCATATTTCAGATTTTGCAATTTGTTGTGGTTCACACAACGAAGAAAGTTCTTTGATGTTGGCACTTGAAATGGAGAAGAGAGGTATTGAACGAAGTGATAAGCGCGTCTTTTTTGCTCAGTTATTTGGAATGAGTGACCACATCAGCTACAACCTGAGCCACGCTGGATTCAACGTTGCGAAATATTTACCTTACGGGCCAATTAAAGAAGTAATGCCCTATTTGCTGCGAAGAGCTCAAGAAAATACGAGTGTAAAAGGTCAAACTGGTAGAGAGCTATCTCTCATTTTGAAAGAGAAGCAACGAAGAAAACTAGCTTAGTCGAAAAACCTTGGCAATGGCTGGAAAGAGATACTCAGTTCCAGTACTTTTTTCAATGCACCGTATACGAGTTCTTCTTTTTTCCTTGCGAATGAATTGTCTTCGTTCCTTACCATAAAGAAACTCTTGCCCTTCAAGCATATCCTCAACCAAAACAATTTGTTCATGAGATTTTCTGTCATACAAAGACAAAGTTTTGTACAACTCAACATCAGAGCAGGTAGAGGCCGCCGGATTATTTAAATATTGCGATAAACTTTGCTCAATATCTAAAGGCAGTATTGACGTTTTCAAAAACGGTCTCATCAATTCCTGGAAGCACATTTTCCATTCCAAACCATGAGGCTTTACTTTGGAACCATACCTCACATGACAAAGTAAATGAGCCAATTCATGAATGAGGGTAATTAAAAAAGCATACCTGTTGAGATTGTGATTGATGGTTATTTTATAACGTTCACCTGGGGCATATCTGAAATCTCCATGTTTTGATACTCTTCCTTTTGTAATGACTAAATCATGCGGATACTCTCGTAACAATGCACAAACTTGCTCCACACTGCCTCCGGGTAAAAAAGGGGTTAACGCCTGCTCCAAAGCAGTTGTTTTTGGGGCCATTGGAACTAATCAAAAGAAGGGCAATCGCAGTCCTTTTTATTCAATTTTTTCTTGTGAGAGTGCTGTTTTTTATGCTTTTGCCTGCCCGAAAAATTTGGTTTCTCAGTTGCACAGCCAACAGAAAAAAGAAGGAAACTTGCCAATAGGAAAACGAGACTTTTCTTCATAAAACGAATGTACGAATTACAACGAAGGAAAAGAAAAAAAGATTGTATCTCTCAATAAATGCAAATGATGATTAAGTTTGTTGCATGGCAGGTGTACTTGAGAGTTTTGGTAAATATGCTTTATTGCTGCGAAGGGTATTTTCGCGTCCTGAAAAGAGACGTGTTTACTATCCACTCATTACGGAAGAGATGATGAAGATTGGGGTTCAATCTGTGGGTATTGTTGCGCTATTGGCATTTTTTATGGGTGCTGTAGTTGCGCTCCAAACGGCTTCAAACATTGAAAGTGGATGGATTCCGAAATGGACAGTAGGATACACCACGAAGCAAACCATGATTTATGAATTTTCTTCAACTATTGTTGCTTTAGTTTTAGCAGGAAAAGTGGGAAGCAACATTGCTTCTGAAATTGGAACCATGCGCATTAGCGAGCAAATTGACGCCCTAGATATTATGGGTGTGAACTCTGCCAGCTATCTCATTTTACCCAAATTAATTGCTGCCCTATTTATTTTGCCTTTCCTTGTTCTGTTGGCCATGTTCATTGGAATAGGTGCAGGGGCGCTCATTGCAGTATTAACCAATATTGTTTCGCTTACAGACTTCATCTATGGTATTCAATATGATTTTCAGATTTACGGGGTCATATATAGCCTGATTAAAACTTTATTTTTTGCCTTTATCTTGACAACTATTCCTGCATTCCATGGTTATTATGCGAACGGGGGTGCACTAGAAGTGGGAAAGAGCAGTACAAAAGGCGTAGTATACAGCATGGTGGCAGTTATGGTTGCTAACTATATTTTGACTCAACTCTTACTGCTATGATTCAAGTCAAAAATCTAAGTAAATCGTTTCGTGATCAGGCCATTCTAAGAGAGATCACAATTGATTTTTATCCGAGAAATGTAAATTTCATTATTGGAAGAAGTGGACAGGGAAAATCTGTGCTTACCAAATGTATGGTAGGGCTGTTCGAACCAGATGCAGGAGAACTTAATTATGCTGGTGTAAACTTTTTATCCATGTCTGAAGATGAACGCAGAACCTTGAGACAACAAATGGGAATGTTATTTCAAGGCTCAGCACTATTTGACTCTATGACGGTAGAGGAGAACATTCTGTTCCCATTGAATATGTTCACTAGCTTGAGTAAAAAAGAAAAACTAAATCTTGTAAATTCTTGCTTAGAACGTGTTAATCTAAAAGATAAAAATCAGCTTTATCCATCTGAACTCTCGGGAGGAATGAAAAAACGAACAGGTATAGCTCGAGCTATTGTCATGAATCCGAAATATCTCTTCGTCGACGAACCCAATTCCGGTTTAGATCCTGAAACTTCATTGGTCATTGACAAGCTCATAAGGGAATTAACTTATGAATTGGGAACAACAACCGTTGTTGTAAGTCATGACATGAACTCGGTTATGGAAATTGGCGATAGAATCAACTTCATTCACAATGGTGCGGTTGAATGGCAAGGAAACTCAAATGAGCTTATTCATTCCGAAAATAAAAACCTAGAGAACTTTGTTTTCGCAAGTGATTTTATGCAGGAAATTCGAGACAACCTCCGAAACAAGCACCGAGGTTAATTCAAATAAAACTTTTCTGTTGTACTTCCCTTCTCTGTTTGAACTCGAACAAGATATATTCCCGAAGCGCAGTTTTGCGGGAGTGGCAATTGAATAAGTTGGTCCAATGATTCAGAGTACACATCTGATGCAAAAATAATTTGACCTGACATATTCACAATTTCAACTTGACCTTTACCCAGTGCAGCTTCGTTTAAAAACCGCACAGTAATCATTTTTTCATCAATCCCTTGGAAACGAATCACTGCAACATTACCCTGTTGGTCTATATCCATGGGTAGTTCCATATTTTTATCATGATTGCCTTCAACGTTTTCACTCGAGACAAGATCCATATTTGCACCTGGGTTTGGTGCTGCTCCGCCCGCTATGGTTACCACACAGAACTGACCGTAGTCACCTTCCTGAGGATTATTGCACGATGTTAACCTCGGTTTAACTGCAATTCTGTAGCTCAGACCTGGTGTTAGACCCTGGGTAGCCAAATTGAGAATTTCAGTGGCAGTTGTAGTTACAACAGCCGGTGCTAAAGGTACATTCGGTGCTGCTGGATTGACTTGAGCCACCTGCCATATGTATTGATTTGCTCCTTGAACATATTGTGTATACGCAAAGTAATATTGAGAGATGGTGGTTCCGCAAATGTTTGGATAACCCGTTGCTGGGGGACCTGTGACTGTTAGGTAGGGTATGGGAGCTGTAATTAAGCAGTACGGCGCGCTCCAATCACCCCAAACATTGCAATACTTCATTCTCACGCGTACAGAATAAATTCGATTATAACGTAGGCATATTAATCCAGGATTGTAGAGTTGAATATTGGTGGCACCCGCTGCTGTTTGAACCGTTGCAACCACACTTCCACTTGATGAAAATTCCCATTCAATTTGGGCTGCCGTACCATAATAACCCGTTGTTAAAACTCCAGATAATAAGGTTTGAGTTTGACACGCCGCGTTTGATATTGCATTTGTTGGGGAAGCTTCCATGTTCACCTGTCTCAAAGGTCCTTCACCACACCAATGCCCATCAATTCGCAATTCAACCCAAACATTATAATTGTTGCCATAACACATACAAGGAATGCTATAAATGAGAATTTGGTCTGCTGAACCGTTGATTAGACCTGTGCAAGTTGTAGTTCCATCCGTAATATTTACAATTCTAAATCGCGTATTCTGAACCAATGCATTGGGAGTTGCAGCATTGGGATAATTTCGTTTTAAAAATTGATTGGCCTTATACCCTGGCATTCCTGTGTCAGCCGCAGGGTTTGGTGAGGCATTTACAAAAGCTGTTGGATAATATTCTACTTTGACATCGAAACAACCACTTGCCACATCTGTAGTGGAACTCACACGAAAATAATACTCTGTTCCAGGTGCTATTGGGTTTGTTGCCCAAGTAGTTCTGAGTATTTCAGTCGTATTTCCTACTACCGCGTTTGAACATTCTTTAAATACGGGTGAAGCAGCTGTCCCTGAATAAAAATCTATAACAGCATCAAAGCCTGTTGGAACAACTGTAATTTTTACAGCAGCACTGGGGGTTCCAGTAGGAACTGTAAATCGAAACCAACGCAAATCAGTAAGGTTGGTTGCACACGTTGTGGTAGTTTGCCCTGAGCCAGCTACCAAGCAATAATTTGTGAAACTACTTTGAGGTAGACCTGTAATGGTAGGTAAGAAATCACCAGGAGTAATTAACGTTGCAGTGGTTGAAGTGCTCTGAGCATAAGTTAATGCTACTGTAAAACACGCTAACAATAAGAGTAAGTTCTTTTTCATAGATCAATGGTCTCTAACAAATATATGAAAAAGACATAGCACAAAATCAATTCGTTGCATCAAAAAAATGAGCTTAGATGTAATCCTGAAAAACTTCTCTACGTTCAACAAAAGTTGATGGTGGTGAATTCAAAAATTTACCTATCACATCATCATCAAACGCCAAAGATGCCGCTATACCTTCATCAATTACCTCACTAACATAATCTGATGAAACGCCAGAATCTGCCCAAGCAAAATTGGTTACATTTCGCCCCAATGCATCATAGAAAGTTGTGCTGTAAATACTTATTTGAATTTTAGAATAGGCTAAGACATGCTGTATGCTCGTTTCAATCGGCAATATTTTTATTTTTTCAGATAAATTCAATTGAAAATATGCCTGGGCATTGCTTTCCAATGGATGTAACTTCACTTCACAACTCCAATCAGAATAACTCTTCAATAATTCATCTAGCTTCATAATTAAACGAGCATAAACTGAGAACATATTTTTCTGCGTGGCTAAAAGAATTACATTTCGCTTCTCAGCATGCTCTGTTTCTTCGGTCAACCAACGAAAGTCGCCCTTTGCTATTATTTTCATTGATTTAACATCTGCTGAATCTTTGAATTTTCTAATCCAATATTCTCCAAAGCACCACAACTCATCGGGAAAAAAACTTTTTTTATAGAGCGCTTCAAATTTTGAATCATACACATAATACAAATCATGTTTTGAAATCAAACCGTGCTGCAATTCCACAACAGTAACTCCTGCATTTCTTGCGGCTGCTATCAATCCTTCTTGATGATAGTGCGTTACGAGATATAATTTTTTCAGTTGACTTCCAGCTATCACCGTATTCCAGAACATAAATTCATGGAGAAAAGTAGCTGCCGCTCCCGTATAATAGGGAAAATCTTCACTTTCAACATGGGCCTTAATCTTCCTTAACCATGCAACCAGAGCTCGGTACATTTTTTTTACGTTCGAATCCATTTTCAATGCCCACGCCTCCTGGAATTGAAACTGAACATGTGCAAAAGAGAACTTTTGATGAATATCCCAAGTTTGTACGTGTTCTAATTCTGACTCAAGCAATTTTTTTACAAGAATCGAATCCGGAAGTCCGTTGATAAAATCTACTCGCTTAGGAAGTACTAAGGCCTCTTCTTTAATTTCATGCTCCGCTTTCAATTTAGTTCGCACTAAATTTTTCACACCTTGCTTGCAAAAAAAAAGAACGGGTTGAAATGGAAACTCACCTCTTTTGTTCAATGCCTTAATTTTAGCGTAAGCATGACCGTGCTGAGCCAATTTCAAAAAACCATACGACTGACTTTCATGCATTGCTGGATCAGGAAAAAGACGATTGAAATCAGATTGAATCTCAGTAAAATCGGTTAGTATAAAGTCTTGCTTACTCATGGTTGATCAATTGAAAAAAAACTTTCATTTTGTATCTGTACACCAAGAATGCAACAAGCAGTATAGCAACCGTGACACTGATTCTTTCAGGCAAGCCAATATTGAACAATGAGTAACATCCGATAGCGCTTAACACCGTTAAAACAATCAAAACAATAGGCATAATTTTCTTTCTCATTTCAAAATTCTCTTTGATCAAATAAAAACCCAAAATAGGTAATGACAAGTAGGAAATGAAAGTTGCCCAAACAGAAGCCCATGCGCCATAATCAGAGATAAACACTAAATTAATTATCAAATTCAACAATGCGGCAATCAGGGTAATCCAAAGAATGGGAACTGTTCTCTTATTAAAAATTGAAAAATCAACAGCGGCTACATAGAGCGGGCGATAGCAAAATGTGAAGAATAATAAAACCGCAAAAGGAGCGCTATCTGCCAGAGTTGGATTTCGATATAAAAACGGAAATAATATTGGAATCCACAAACCAACTAGTGCAGCAAAAAGTATAGAAATAAAGTACCAGATATGTGTTAATCCACGAATGAAATCAACTGAATTTCCTTCTTTGAATTTTCGAAACAAGATTGGCGTTATGACCTGATTGGCTTGCATTTGAATATTATCGAAATAAGATGCAAAAGAATAAGCGATGTTGTAATTACCAATTTGTTGGGTTGAAACATGAAACTGATGCAACAAGACACGGTCAGATGAACTTAATACATAGGTCGCATACTCTTTCGGAACCAACGGCAAAGCTGTTTTTAAATCATCTAAAACGTCATTCTTGTTCCAAACAAAATTTGGTCGAATTCCTTCCTTAACATATAAAATATATCCGAAGTATGCTGCTTGAACTGCCCCACCCACGGCTGCAGATATTAACCACGCTTTGTATCCTAAATGAAAATATAAAATACCTACTAGTGTTAAAACCGTTGAAACCAGAGCCGTTGTAATTGAAATAACATATACCTTCTTGTGGTCATTTCTAAATTGGCACAGACGAATACCAATAGACTTTGTTAAATCGAAGAAAAGCAGAGGAATAACTACTAAACTTAATACTGCGAACAATTCTCTCATGGAGTGTGTATACGATTTTAGTATAACATACAAAAGCGAGGTTATTATGGAAGCGTATACAATTTTATACAGCCACTGAAACCCTAAAAGTTTTGACCACTTTTGCTTGAATGCTTCCCCCATGTGAAAAAAGCTGTTCTGAAATAATACAATATATCCAAGGCTGCTGAACGCTCCAAGTACCCCAACATAAGCCAATATCAAACCATATATGGCGTAGTCATCACTTGAAAGATGAGGTGTTAGAATAGGGAGTAGAAACAGATTAACAAGCGAAGGAATTTGATTCGCGAAGGAATAAAAAAAAGTGTGTTGAACAATCTTCCGAATCATGACAGATTATAGGTCTGTCACGAAGTTAACCATCTTAACCATTCAAGGCTTCAGCGCCCGCAACAATTTCAAGAATCTCACCTGTAATTGCAGCTTGTCTGGCCTTATTGTAAGTTAGTTTAAGTTCCTTCACCATCTCCGATGCATTGTCTGTTGCTTTGTGCATGGCAGTCATTCGAGCTCCATGTTCAGCAGCTTGACTATCTAAAAGGGCTTTAAACAATTGAACTTTAAGTGATCTCGGAATTAACTCGTTGAGAATTTGCTCTTTTTCTGGTTCGAAGATATAATCTGAATTTCCTTCCGTTGAGGCTGATGCAATAACAGGTAGGAACTGTTCAGTTTCTACTGATTGAACAGCAGCATTTTTGAACTTGTTATAGATCAAAACAATCTTGTCATATTTTCCTGACTTGAATTGACTCATAAGCGTCTCTGCCAATTCAGAAACGTTACTAAAAGTTAAAGCATCAAATATGGTAAAGGGTGTCTCCGAAAAGCCTTCAGTTGTATGCAGCTCCGAGCGCTTGAAAGCATCATTCGCCTTCTTACCTAATGACAGCAGTTTCACATTACCTGCCGATTGCTTAGCAACCAGCTTTGCTTCCTTAATGATGTTGTTATTGAATCCTCCACAAAGCCCTCTGTTCGAGGTAATAGCTACGATTAATGTATTTTTTACATCTCCATTTCTACTAAAGTCACTGTTGGCATCAGCAGAACTTACATTCGATAGAATTTCTTGCAGCTTTTCAGCATAGGGTCGCATTTTCGTAATGGCATCTTAATCGCGTTTCAATTTTGCAGCAGCAACCATCTTCATGGCCGATGTAATCTGCATGGTTGACTTTACTGACACAATTCGAGTCCGTA